>JBIIUN010000407.1:0-4582 GCA_044339945.1 Kapaibacterium sp. (SeqCode) | reverse complement strand
GGGAGTCCTGCCGCGTGCTCGCGCTGGACCGGAAGTCCGGCGCCGTGCGCTGGAACGTCGAGGTCTTCCGGCAGGAAACCCGCCGCAAGGAAGGCCGCAACAGCTACGCCACGCCCACCCCGGCCACCGACGGCAAACGCGTGTATGCGTGCTTCGGCGACGGCAGTTTCGCGGCGGTGGACTTCTCCGGGAAGGTCCGCTGGGTGAATCGCGACCACAAGTTCTACAGCCAGCACGGCCTCGGCACCGCGCCGATCCTGCACGATGGCCGGCTGGTCATGGCCCGCGACGGCAGCAGCGACGGCGAGGACAAGAAGCTCGGCTGGCAGACGCCGTGGGATCGCTCCTACCTGGTCGCCCTCGACACCAAGACCGGCAAGGAACGCTGGCGGACGCCGCGCGGGCTTTCCCGGATTTCCCATGGCGCGCCGGCGATCTGGCGGGCCCCGGACGGTAAGGTGCAGGTCATCAGCGAAGGCGGCGACGTCGTGCAGGGCTACGACCTGAAGACCGGCGAACGCCGCTGGACCAGCCTAGTGGCCGGCGAAGGCAAGGTGCCCTCAATGGTCCTCACCGATGGCATGGCCATCACGGCCGGCGGTTGGGGCGGCAAGGAAACGATCAAGGCCTTCCGCCTCGGCGCCGCCGGCGACCTGAAGGAAGCCAACCTCGTGTGGGAACAGAAGAAGGGCATGCCGAAGGTGCCCTCGATGCTCTACGTGAAACCCTACCTGTTCGCGATCACCGACGGCGGCGTGGCATCCTGCCTCCGGGCCGACACCGGCGAGCAAGTCTGGCAAGAGCGCATCGGCGGTAATTTCTCCGCCTCCCCCGTCGCGGCGGCGGGCCGGATTTACCTGGTGGCCGACAACGGCGACACGACCGTCATCGCCGCCGCGCCCGAGTTCAAGGTGCTCGCGAAGAACCCGCTCGGCACCGAGAAGGTGCAGGCGTCGCCGGCCATCTCGCAGGGGCAGTTTTTCCTGCGTTCGGAGAAGGCCTTGTTCTGTTTCGGCGACCAATAAGACTCCTGGCCGGCCATTTCCCTGACGCGCGGTGGGCGGCAAGGTAGGCGCCAGCGCTGAGACCACAGGGCCGAAGGATACCTTTCCTGAGGGCACACGCGGGCGAATTCCAAGGGGTCTGCCAAAGAAAACGGGGCCAGCGCTCGCCGGCCCCGTTCACACTGGTCCAGTCAGTCCGTTCAGGGCTGGTTCAAGCGGTAGAACTTCAGCCCGTCGGTCGGGGTGATGGTGACCTTCTTCAGGCCGCCGTTCTCGACCACGGAACCGCCGGCGGCGGCCCATGCAGGCGAGCTGAGGCTGTCGGTCGCCTCAAGGACGAAGCCCGTGGCGGTGGCGGGCCAGGAGAGCACCAGGTTGGCACCGTCACGGGCGATGCCGATCGCGGGCGGTTGGCCGCCGCCGAGGTGGGAGGACGTCACCTTCAGCGTGGCGAGGGAGGTTACGCCTCCGGCATTGAACACGACCACGAACGATCCGCCGGCGGGCGAGTAGGTGAGGTTGTGAACGTTGGGTCCGGTGGAGATGTTCGCGCCGGAGTCGGCGACGAAATAAGGCAGACCGAGCTGGCTGGGCAGCGGCGCGCCGTCCGGCCCGAGCAGGGTGGCCACATAGGCGGCAGGCAGGCCCAGTTCGCTGTCATAGGCCTGGTGGCCGAGCGCGATGACGCCGCTCACCGGATCCGCGGCGAACTTCGGATGCTGGTGCTTGAACGGGTTGCCGCCGGTGCCGGACAGGTAGCGGATCTCGGGGCGGGCGCTGGTGAACGAATAGGTTGGGCCGGCGCCGATGGTGTAGTAGGACAGTTCACCGTTGGGCGTGCCGTTGCCGTGGTCGAACGCGGTGAGCAGTTCGCCGTTGAACGGGTTCAGAATCGAACCCGGATGACCTTCGATGCCGGGGGTTCCGTCGCCCAAGGCCTGCTCCACGGTGGTCACCAGCTTTCCATCTGTGCCCGGCGTGGTCTCCACCACCGCCCCGACGATCCGGTTGGCCAGTGTTCCCGTCGAACCGTTCGAGTTGTCGGTGTTCGAGACGTAGAAGAACACGTCGCGGCCGGGCAGGTAGATCACATCCGGATCATCTTCGTCGCCGACGGTCTGGAGCTTGTCGAACCGGGTGAATTCCGGCGTGAGGACGTTGCCATCCTTGTCGAACAAGGCGCCCACGGTGCCTTCGCCCTCGCCTGCAAAGTTGCGCTCCGCCGCGAGGAGGATGTTGCCGTTACGGGTGCTGACCGCCAAGGCCAAGTCGTCGAAGTTGGCATCCGTCAGCGGCTGGTAGGCGAACGACTTCGCTAGGGGCGACGCCGTGCCGGCGACCGAGAGCGAGTTGACCAGCGCGATCTGCGGGACGTGGTTGCCCGAGGGACTGGACGAGCGGGCGTTGGAGGTCACCACATACTGCCGGGACACCGGATTGAACTTCACGTCGAGCTTCGTGAAGGTGCCGGCGGGATTGCCGAGGATGCCGAACGCGTCACTGGTCGGCGTGAGCGTGCGCGGATCGTAGAACCGGCCCACCACGATGGCCGTCGCGGGCTGGCCCGAGATCGGATCGTTGAAGGAGAGGGTGTTCGACGCATCGATGCTCACCACGAGCACCTCGGGCTCGGTCGCGTGCGCCGCCACCTCGGCCTCGGCCAGGCTCATCCCCTCGGGATTGATCGCCACCGGCGCCAGGCTGCGCAGGCGGGGGCCGGCGGGCGGCGAAAGCGGATTCGTGAAGTCCACCCACGCCACGTAGAAGTTGGCGTCGGCCAGGTCCGCCGTCGTTTCCGTGGTCGTCTTGCGCGACTGGATGACGAATTTGCCGCCGACGAACTCGTAGCTGAGGAAGGCGCGCGAAGCGAGCGGCACCGTGGTGCCGGCCTCGACGTCCGCCACCTGCAGCAGGAGCGCACCGTCGCTGCCGGTCTTGCCGGGGATCGTCAACTCATAGGTTCCCGTTCCGGTGCGGGTCACCGTGAATTCGCCCGCTCCCACCCGCTTGGCGCCGGTCGCCCCGACTATGTGGCCGCCCACCAGCCTTTCGGCGTCGAAGGGCACGTAAACGAACTGGAACTCCGACTGCCCCGCCACCGCCAAGGTCTCGGAGTCGGTCGCGGAGTCCTCACGGATGGTCACCAGCCAGCCCATGCCGTCCGTCTTCGGGGCCACTCCGAGGATATTTACGTCGCTTCCGCCGTCCGAGGAGGCCGCGAAGATCATGCCGTCCTGCAGCGAATCCACCCCAGGCATCCTCAGCTCGGCGTGTCCGCCGAAGACCTGCGAACCGGTGGTGTCGATCCACTTCACCAGCCCGGCGGTCAGGCCGGCCGTGTGGGCGTTGGGGGATGTCCAGCGCGAGACGACACCGCCGGCGCCGTCGTCCTGCGGTCCGGCGACGTCACCGCCCAGCCAGCCTTGGTCGAAGGGAAACCAGGAGGTGGAGAACGCGAAGTTCGCCTCCGGACTGGACCCGTGCGTGCCGGCGCGCCCGGTGTTGATGTCGAGGTCGCCCGTGCCGAAGGAACCGTTGACCATGCTGTAGCCCGGTCCGGAGGCCGACCAGGAAACTGCCACGGTCGGATACAGCGGACCCTCGCCGTCGCTCCAGTCCACCGGGCCGTTGCGGCGGGCGGTGGGGATGACCACACCCAGCTCACGGCTCGGACGCCAGGCCTGGCTCGCGGCCACGCCCGGGGAGTTGTCGCCGAATTCCCGGAATCCCTGGTTCAGGTTGGTCAGCGACGCCGCCGGATTGCCTGGCGAGAACCTCAGGGCGAAGTCGCCGCGGTTGTATCGATTCACCGTCCACGGGATCGGTCCATTGCCCTCGACGCCCGTCACCTCGACGCTGCCGTTGAAGGCCGTCTGGCTGCCGCGGGCGATGACGTTCACTCCGGTGACCGAGGTGTTCGGAAAGGCACCCGGCGCGGCGCCGCCCTCCGGAACCTGAGGAACCGGTCCCCCCGGCGCTGCCAGCAAGGAGCCGGCGGCCAGCAGCAGGGCGGTGGAGAAGGGAACCCGGAGCAGGTCCGGCAGAGAGCACTTAGGAATTGGATTTTTCATGGCTAAACAGTCTCTACAGTATGCCAGCGGGCAGGCATGTTGCCGAGCCTCCGGGGATGACGTTTCAGCAACATCTCTGCATCGGGTTAAGGCGTCGCATATACGAGGCTCCCGGCGGCTTCCCTTCCCGCCAGCGCTCCGCAGCCGAAGTGCTTGCAGCCAGCACGCGCCTTTTCAACAGAGCGAGCCGGACAGGGGCCCCAGCACCGCTCCAGTCCGTCCGCTCCGCCGGCGCAACTGAACGGAGGATCGCGTCTTCCCGGCCCCTCGCCCGTATTCAACGCCTCACGCGCTGCGGCTCTCGGCGAAGTGGGCGAAATTCCGGGGCAGTTGCCAGCCGACCTGCTGGCCGTGGGGCAGGGCGTTCTGCCGCCGGTTTAACGGCGCCCCCTTCCAGACCGGGGATCGCGTGATCGTCCTGATCGGCCCACTGCAAGGCTCGGCGGCATTCGTCGAAGGCATCACGAAGGATCAAGGAAGCCAGGACGTTATCTGGCTGGACCCGGG
>JBIIUN010000405.1:0-4586 GCA_044339945.1 Kapaibacterium sp. (SeqCode) | reverse complement strand
CCGGCCGTCGGGTCCGAACTTGAGCCCGTGCAGATCGTGCCCGGTGAAGCTGAAGCGAATGCCGAAGCCGGTGAGCAGGGCTTCCGCGGTGTAGTTCGTGGGGTTGAGGCGAGGCCGGCTCTGCAGGTGAGAAAGTGGGCCGGTGGGCATGGGAGAAGCCGCGCTTTTCCCACCTGCCGACTTTCCCACCGGCTCACCTGCCTGCGGTTTGAACCGCCACAGGCTGGGA
The DNA here is from genome assembly GCA_044339945.1 of Kapaibacterium sp. (SeqCode). Lineage (GTDB taxonomy): Bacteria > Verrucomicrobiota > Verrucomicrobiia > Limisphaerales > UBA9464 > CAIWAH01. Next base: position 4,357 of record JBIIUN010000405.1, on the reverse strand, counting down.
ATCTCCGTGAACCACACCTCGCCGTTGCGGGCGAGCACGCCGCTGGCGATGCCGCTGAGCGGGCTCGTGAAGCCGTCGGCGAAGATGGACGACTTATCGGCCTTGTGATCGCCGTTGGTGTCTTCGAGCAGGCGGATGACTTCCGTTTCGTTGCTCAGGGCGCGTTCGCCCTCGGGGCCGAACCATTTCCGGATCTGGGCCAGGCGGTCCTCAAGGCTGCGCGCGGCGAGGTCGTCCTCCAGCATGAACATGTAGTGCCGGATATCGAGGACGCTGGTGCGGTAGCGGTAGGTCTCGCTGGTGAAGACGCGGCCCTTTTCGTCCACGGAGAAGGCGACAGGATTGGCGAGCATCGGCTCGGCGGCCCAGAGATCCACCTTGAGTCCCGGGGTGAGCTTGAACTGCTTGATCCGGACTTCGCCCTCGTTGCTGGCCGGTGCCAGGATGGGCGTGGCCGGGCGGTCATCCTTCACGAGCGGCTTGAAGCCGTTGGTGCTGGTGCCGGCCGCGGCGGCGGCGATGTCGGCGGCGTGGACCAGGCCGGAATGACCGATGACCAAGGAACCAATGAGCCGGGCAAAGCGGCGCGCGGTGGACATGGGCGCGGAGTGTGCGGAGGCGGACGGGAGAGGCAAGGCGCTTGCCGCCGGCGGTGCCGTGGGAAAATACTGCGGCATGATTCGGGGACTTGTGGTGGCGGGGATGATCTTGGGTGCCGGGATGAAGCGCGGCGCGGAGGCGGCACCCAAGGCACGCCGGCCTCCGGTGATCCATTATCCGATCAATGCCCTGCGCAAGGGTATCGAGGGGACGTTGGAGGTTCGCTACACCGTGCAGCCGGATGGCAGGGTGACCGACGTGACCCTGCTGAACGAGGCGCCCAAGGAGTTGGCGGCGCCGGTCATCGCCGCGGTCGGGAAGTGGAATGCGGTTCCGGCCGAAGCCGGTGATCCGCCCCGGCCCGAGGTGCGGACCCAGCGGTTTCAGTTCAAGCTGGCCGAAAGTGATCCGCCGGCGCCCAAGCGGGTTGCGGTCACTGACCGCCAGCTCAAGGCCATCAAGGTCGTCTCGCCCATTCGGAACGAAGTGGTGGCGCCGGAGTGCCTGCACGCGGTGGAACCGGTTTATCCGGCGGAATTGCCGCGGCCCGGGAGCAAGGTGACCGTGGAATTCGAGGTGAATGCCGAAGGCGGGGTCGCGAACGTGGAATTTCCCAAGCCGGTCGCGGAATCGCTGGCAGCCGCGGTGAAGACGGCGTTGGAGGGCTGGCGTTTCCGGCCGGCAATCCAAGACCGCCAGCCCGTGCCGGTCCGCGTGCGCTTTGTGTTCGAGTTCAATCGGCATCGCTGAAACGGTTGGTCAACGCCGCCATGCCTGCTCCGAGCCCCACCGCCGATCCGCTGGTCGCCCGCTTCCTCCAGCACCTGGAGGTCGAGCGCAACACTTCGGCCTACACCGTGCGGAACTATGCCCAGGCCTTGGCCGAGGTGGCGGCGTGGCATCAGGGACTCAAGCAGGCGGCGCCCGTCTGGCCCGAACTCAAGCGCGAGGACTTCCGCTTTTATCTCCGCTGGCTGGGGCGCAAGGAACTGAGCCGCGCGGCGATTGCCCTGCGATTCAGCGCGCTGCGGACCTTCTACCGGTTCCTGCTGCGGGAAGGTTTGGTGACCGGGCTGCCGACGAAGGGGCTTTCCCTGCCCAAGGCGGAGAAGCGGTTGCCGCAGTTCCTCCCGGAGAAGCAGATGACGGCCCTGCTGGAAGCCCCGTTGCGGGAGTTCGGCCGATTGCGGGAGAACGCGTCCGAACCGGTGGACCCGGTGCCCTTCCTGCGGGACGTGGCGGTGCTGGAGGTGATCTACTCCTCGGGCCTGCGCATCAGCGAAGTCTGCGGTCTGACGGTGGCCGAGGTGGATTTCGCGGCCCGTTCACTCAAGATCCGCGGCAAGGGACGCAAGGAACGCCTTGTGCCCATCGGTGAGCCGGCGTTGACCGCGCTGGAGGCGTATTGGCGGGCCGTGAGCCATCCGCAAAGTCCGGGGCTGCCGGTCTTCTTCGCGGAGCGGAATTCGCTCAACCCGGTGGCGCCGGGAATGATCCAGCGGCGCCTGAAAATCTACCTCGCAGCGGCGGGCCTCGACCCGGCGCTGACGCCGCACAAGCTGCGGCACAGCTTTGCCACGCACCTGCTCGACCGGGGTGCCGACCTGAGGAGCGTGCAGGAACTGCTGGGCCACGCGCGGCTGTCCTCGACCGAGGTTTACACGCACCTGACGACGGAGCGGCTGAAGCGCGTTTACGATTCCGCGCACCCGCGAGCGTGAAGTTGGGTCAGGCGGCCGGAACGGCGGCCGCCTTCGGCCGATTGGCCCAGAGGCGTGGCAGGGCGCCGCCGGCGAGGGCCAGCACCAGCAGCAGGCCGGTCAGCATGCCGGCGACTTCGCGCGGCGCCCGGGCGTGGACGAGCCCGTTGTTGAGCACGGCGATGGCGGCGACGCCCAGCAACGTCCCGTGGACCGATCCGACGCCGCCGAAAATGCTCGTGCCGCCGAGCACGACGGCGGTGATGGCGAAGAGTTCGTAGCCCGTCCCGGCATCCGCCTTCGCCTGGCCCAGCCGGGCGGTGTAGATGATCGCCGCGAGCGCCGCGACCAAGCCGGCGAGGACGTAGGCCAGGGTCAGCCGGCGTTCCACCGGCAGGCCGGCGTAACGTGCGCCTTCGGGGGCAAAGCCGATCGCGCGGAAGCTACGGCCAAACGTCGTGCGATGGACCAGCAGCCATCCGCCGAAGGCCACCGCGAGGAACGGCCAGACCTGCGTTGGCAGGCCCAAGGCACGTTCCTGTCCCAGGTGGAGGAAGGCGGCCGGGAAATTGGTGAACGTATCGACGCCGTGGGTGATGGCCTCGGCCAGGCCGCGGAAGAGCGAGTAGGTCCCCAGCGTGACGATCAAGGGCGGCAGGCGCAGCCCGGTGATCAGCGACGCGTTGAGCCCGCCGGCCATCGCCCCAAGCAGCAAGGTGCAGCCGGCGGCGACCGGAATGGGCAGGCCGGCGTCGCGCCACAGCTTGCCGAACAGGATGGCGCAAAGGCCCAGCAGCGAACCGACCGAGAGGTCGATCCCGCCGGTCAGGATGATCGGCGTCATGGCCACTGCGAGTAGGCCGATTTCAGCCGAGTGCCGCAGGATGTCGTAGGAATTGTCCAACGTGCCGAAGTTTCGGCCGACCGAGTTGAACCAAAGCCATTCTAGCGTTAGGACCAGCAGCAGGATCGTCTCGTGCCGGAGCAACGCGGACTTCCACGGGGCCGGGACTATGCTGGGGCGGGCGGTTGACACTGGATCGACAGGGAATGCGGGGAGAACACCGAGAGGTTACTGGCCTCTGTTCGCCACGCTCAAGTCCCGTCTGGTGCCGGCGCCCACCGGGGGCCGATCATTCCAGCCGGCTGATGTCCACGGTGACTTCCATGCGCCGGTCGAGCGTGCCCTTGTAATGGCCGCTCACGGGCGTGACGTCGGCATAGTCGCGGCCGACGGCGATCTTCACGTAGTTCTCATCCACGGCGCAGTTGTGCGTGGGGTCGAGGCCACGCCAGCCGACGTCGGGCACGAAGACCTCGATCCAGGCGTGCGACGCGCTGGCGGATTCCGTGGCCAGGTAGCCGCTGACGTAGAGGGCGGGGATTTTCTGCGAGCGGCAGAGCCCGAGCATGACGTGCGCGAAATCCTGGCAAACGCCCTGCCGCTGCTGCAGCACCTGCCGCATGTGGGTGTGGACGTGCGTGCTGAGCGGCGTGTAGCGGAAGTTGCCGTGGATGAACCGCATGATCGCGACCGCGGCCTGCCAGATGTCGGTGACGCCCTGGGTGGCGTCCACCGCGAGGCGCCAGGCCTCGGGGTCCCAGTCCACGTAGCGGCTCGGCAGCAGGTAATCGAAGCAACGCTCGGTCTTCGCGCATTCCGGCAGGCGGCTCAAGGGCGCCGGGGTGGCGTCGAGCGGCAGGGCGATGGACTTCGTCGAAACCGTGGTCAGCGCCTCGACCAGCACGGACGTGTGCGGTTCGGGGATCTCGAAGTGATGGACGACGTTCTTGTAGAAATCGTCGTAATGCCGCAGCCGGCTGGGCGGAATGATCTTCAGCAGGAACGACTCGACGTTCTGGTGCTCGTTGGTGACGGGCTTGAGCCGGATCTCATTGAAACTCTCCTTCACCGGCGACGCGTAGGCGTAGCGGGTGCGGTGGACGATCTGGAAGCGCATCGGATGTCAGGATGATCGCGGAACGGTGGCCACGGACCAAGATGTCGTGGTGGCCGCGAGGGCGAAGCGGAATCGTCGCCCGGTCATTGAAAATTC
>JBIIUN010000001.1:0-45720 GCA_044339945.1 Kapaibacterium sp. (SeqCode) | reverse complement strand
GATACCGCTCGGCCGGGACCTTGCGCAGGCATTTGCGGGCGATGATTTCGAGGTCGCGGACCGGGGAAGGGGTGTTTGCGGTGGCGCCCAGTTGGCCTTCGCCAAGGCGCGGAGGTTCTTCCTCCAGGATTTTCCGGTAGGTGTCGGGAGCGCTGCCCCCGGTGAACGGCGGCCGGCCGGCGAGCAGTTCGTAAAGAATCGCCCCGAGGCTCCAGAGGTCCGACGCCGTGGTCAAGGTGCGGTCGCCGCGGACCTGTTCGGGCGCCATGTAGGCCGGCGTGCCGACCGGGGTGCCGGCCATGGTGGCGCGGACGGACTGGTTCTCGCCGTCGCCACCGAGCAGCGTGGCCAGGCCGAAATCGGCGACGTGCGGCGTGCCGGCGGCGTCGAGGAGGATGTTGCCCGGCTTGAGGTCGCGGTGGAGCACGCCGCGCTCGTGCGCGTGCTGGACGGCCCGGGCCACCTGGGAAATCAAGGAGGCAAAATGGCGGAATGAACGCGGGTCGGCGTCACTGGGAGCACCGTTGCCCGCCAAGTCCCCGGCATTTTGCCTTCGCTGGGCGAGCGTGGGGCCTTCGACCAGTTCCATTGCGTAGAACTGCCGGCCTTCGGCTTCGCCGTAGTTGAGGACCCGCACGATGTTGGGGTGGTCCAGACGCGCAGCCTGGCCGGCCTCCGCCAGGAAGCGCCGGCGTTCCGACTCGCTGGCGAACTCGCCGGTCAGGATGACCTTGAGCGCGACCGTCTGGCCCAACGGCACATGCCGGGCCCGATAAACGGCCCCCATGGCCCCGCGGCCGAGTTCCTCCCCGAGTTCATAGTCGCCGAGCCGGGGCCTCGCCGCCGGGGTCGGCCCCAGCAGGGCGCCCAGCGAAGTGCGGGAGATGCACCGGGGACACAGGCCGCCGATCCAGCCGCTGGAAACGGTCTGGCCGCAGCGAGGACACACGGAGTTCGAGGGCGAAGTCACCATGGATGAAAACGGCAAATTCCCGGCGCGATGACCGGGCTTCAGCCGAAAAGGGAACGGAGTTCAGCCTCCGCCTCGGCCGGGGTGCCCACGGTTTGCAGGGCTTCTGCGAGGACCAATTCCCGGAAACGCTCGCGCAGGCGTTCGACGCGCTTGGCGATGGTGTTGGGGGCCAGGCCCAGTTCCGCCGCGAGGCGGCCGTAGTCGCCCGCTTCCGCCTCGGTGGCGAGGAACGGCCTCAATTGGGCAAACGCGCGGGCGTCGTCGCGCGCGGCCTGTTCCTCGGCCAGCTTCTGCATCGCTTGGTCCAGCAGGGCCACCGCCCATTGTTGGTCGAAGGCGCGATCGGGCGTCTCATGGGTCAGCGGTTCGAGCGCAAAACGTTCCTCGGCGGAAAGGGCGTCGAGCGCGAGGACCACTTGGCCGCCGCCCCGCTTGTGGGCGGTTTCGGCGGCGTGGCGGTCCAGCAGCAGCCGGTCGGCGGCGGTCAGCAGGAAGGTGCGAAAGCGGCCCTTGTCCGGACCGACCCGGCGGAAGCCATCCCGCCGGAGCAGGTTGGCGAACAGTTCCTGGGTCAGCTCCGCGGCGTCGTCGGGATTCCGGCCCCGCCGCCGGAAATGGGCGTAGAGCGGATACCAGTAGCCGCGACAGAGCCGTTCCAACGCGGCGCTCGACGCGGCGGAGGGAACGTCGCCGGCCGCCAGCACAACGCTCCAGTGCGTGGTGGCAAAGACTCCGTGGGCACTTCCGGGCATGGGCGGAGCGTGCCGGGCGAGCCGGGGAAGTCGAACCGGGAAATAGGCGCCCGGGGAAGGGGACGGCGGCCGCGGCGGGAATTCCGTTCGCGTGACCACGGGGCGTGCCTTACCACTGGCGGGGTTCGTTGGGCATGAACAAGGGTTTCCCAAGGCAGCGATCGGATCAGTTTCCGGCGGGGTTCACGCTGATTGAACTGCTGGTGGTGATCGCGATCATCGCGCTGCTGGCCGGCCTGCTGTTGCCCGGTCTGGGCCGCGCCCGCCAAGCCGGACTCGCGGCGGCCTGCCAGGGCAACTTGCGCCAATTGCAGCTCGCCTGGCTGAGCTACGCGCACGACCACGCAGACCAACTGCCGCCCAACAGCTACGTCTACATCGTCGGCGAGACCAACGGCCCATCGCTGGCGTCCACGTCCTGGGCGCCGGGCAACGTCACCCAGGACACCACGGTCTCCAATCTCATGGCCGGCGTGCTGTTTCCCTACCTCCGGGCGACGGCGATCTACCGGTGCCCGGGAGATCGCTCCACGCTGCGTGAAGCGGACACGGGCCGGATGGTGCCGCGCACCCGCAGCTACAACCTGAGCATCTGGCTCAATTGCGACCTGGCGGAGGACACCCGGCGCACGTTGGCCGAGGCCTCGCGGCCATCGCCGGCCGACGTGTTCACGTTCATCGACACGCACGAGGCGAGCTGCGTGGACGCGACCTTCGGCACCTACCGCCCCGACGATGCCTGGGGCAACGCCGACACCTGGATCGACCTGCCGGCCGACCGGCACAACCAGGGCTGCAACCTCGCCTTCGTGGACGGTCACGTGGAGAAATGGCGATGGCAGGCGCCGAAACACTTCACCGAATGGGGAGCGCCCGCGCGCCCCGGGGGTGATTTGGCGGACTTGCGGCGGCTCCAGTCCAAGCTGCCCGAGCTGCCTTCCCGCGCCTACATCGTGAATCCCTGACCTGCCTTCCTAGGTTGTTACGGGACAGTGCCTTCCGGATGACGGTGGCAACGGGATAGCGACGATTTTGCGGCCGATTGTCGCGCCGCCGTGAAGAATGGGAAACGCACCCGGAGAAGCATTGCCCCGCGCTCCGCGATGGCATCAATAGGGTTCGACCCGGCCCTCGATGACGAACGGCCGGAGGATCGTTCCCATATGATAATTCCGAAACTGAAACTGAAAACGCGCCCTTGGCGCTCTGTGCTTGGGGCTTCGCTCCTGAGTGTTGTCGGTCTGGTCGCCCTGAACCGGGCCACCGGCCAATCCCTCTTCTTCGAGGATTTCGAAGGGGTGGTGCTGGGTGCGAACCGTGAGGAAGGGCGTGCCGGGACGTCGGTGTGGTCGGCGACCGGGCCTGCGGGCTGGGTGGAGGACGACTCGCGGATGCCTGGCATCGGCAACGCGGCGACGGACGGCGTGGTGGAATGGGCCGGCTGGTCGTTTGCGAACAAGGACTGGTGGGTGGCGGCGGCGGGCGGCCAGCGCCGGGCGGAGTTCGTGAACTCGACGGGCACGGCGATGATCGCGGACCCGGACGAATGGGATGACGCGGCGCATACGCAGGGGCTGTTCAACGCGTTCATCAGCACGCCGGCGATCGACCTGACGGGCGTGGCGGCCAACTCGCTGGTGCTGACGTTCGACTCCTCGTGGCGGCCGGAAGGCTTCGACGACGGGCTGCCGAACTTCCCGGTGGACGCGGAAGGCAACCGGATCAACAACCAGACGGCGAAGATCCGGACGACCTACGGGACGGGCGGGACGAACGTGGTGCTGCACTGGGACTCGAAGTCGGACGGGGAGTTCTTCAAGGCGGACGGCGAATTCATCAACGAGTCGGTGGTGCTGCCGCTGGGCAACGCGGCCGGCGCGGGCCCGCTGAAGCTGACGATCAGCATGGAAGAGGCGGCGAACGACTGGTGGTGGGCGGTGGACAACATCACCGTCGGCGTGCCGCCGCTGGTGACCGGCCTGGCGGCCAACGGCGTGGGCTTCACGGTCCGGATCGCCGAGGCGCTTGGCAAGTCGGTGAACCAGGCTGCGGGCGTGACGGTGGAGCTCGACGGCGCGACGGTGAGCCCGGTGACGGTGACGACGCCGGACGCCGAGCGGCTGAGCGTGGCCTACAGCCGGAGCCCGGCGATCTTCGCGCCCGGCTCGAAGCACACGGTGAAGGTGAAGTTCACGGCCAATGACGGCCGGCAGGTCACCGAGACCCGGAACTTCGTGGCGCCGAGCTACACCGCGGTGGCGGCGACGCCGACGCGGGTGACGGCGACGATCAGCGACGCGGCCTGGCTGACGGTGGACGAAAGCAAGGGCGTGCAGCTGAAGCTGGACGGCGTGGCGGTCACCGCCGGCTCGGTGAGCCGGGCGGCGGAGAGCACGCAGGTGGTGGTGCGCTACACGGCGGCCACGCCCTTCGCGGCGAACTCGGCGCACACGCTGGAAGTGACGTTCACGACGGCGGCCGGGGTGCAGGTGGTGGACACCGTGACCTTCACGGCGCCCGACTACAAGACCCTGCCGGCGACGCTGGCGACCGCCCCCGGGACCGGCACCCAGCCGGGCCTCCGGTGGCGCACGCACCAGCTGGCCACCGGCCGCGGCACCACCATCGCGTTGGCCGAGCAGCAGCTGGCCGGCACGCTGGGCGCGACCATCCATGACACCGCGGGCGAGACCGGCGGGTTCTTCCTGGTGGACTACGTGAACTTCGACCAGGCCGCGGGCGCGGCGGGCAACTTCTCGGAGACCGCCACGATCCCCAACCAGATGGTGCCCGACCTGGGCCTCCCCGGCATCCCGGGAACCGAGGGCGGCAACGACAACGTCGCGGCGGAGGCATTGACCTTCGTCGAGATCCCGGCCGCCGGCCTTTACACGATGGTGGTCAACAGCGACGACGGCTTCCAGGTGTCGGCCGGCACGGCGACGAGCCCGAAGGCGATCGTCCTCGGGCAGTTTGACGCGGGCCGCGGCTCCTCGGACACCGAGTTCTACTTCCGCGCCGAACAGCCCGGCGTCTACTTCTTCCGCCTGCTCTACTTCGAGGGCGGCGGCGGCGCCAACGTGGAGTGGTTCACCGTCAACAACGACGGCTCCCGCGCCCTCCTCAACGGCGCCCAGACCGGCGCCCTCAAGACCTTCCGCGCACGCTCCGTCGCTGAGCCAGGTGTGGGTGGTGGCAGTATCCAGGGAATCAGCCTCACCGCCGGCAAGGTGGTCATCACGTTCACCGGCACGCTGAAGTCGGCGGCGACCGTCAATGGGGTCTTCACCCCGGTGGCGGGCGCGGTTTCGCCCTTCGAGGTCACTCCGGAGGCGGCCCAGCAGTTCTACCGCGCTGAGTAACTTTCGTTGCACTGTGTGTCACGGGGAGATCGGCTGGGCCGGTCTCCCCTGTTTGTTTCAGGGCGCGGGTCCCGGTCCAACTTCGCGGTCAGCCATCGGATCGGGCCGGGGAACTTCGCCTTCAAACGCGAGAATCCGTGACCGAAACTTCACTCTCGTTGGCTTGAATCACGGAGGTTTGCACGCTGACATCCACGGCCTTGGCTCGAGTGAATCAAGGCCGGTGGGCGTCAGGTTTGTTTTCCGTGTGGCGATGCTGGCGCTCACCGGTGTTTTCTTTCGTGGGGCGTCCTCTTCGGACGTTCTCCCAGTGCCCAAAATCCCCTGTCTGATCGGGAAGAAGCGATGGAACGGATGCCTCCGAAGGCGGGGCCGAATTCGGAGGGAGCCGGCATCAGGGACAAAATGGAAACGGCGGGGAGGCATGTTGTCCTCACCGCCGAATGGCTACCGCCCAAGCTATCCCATCGACTCAGAATTCCGAGATCTTCGCCCGGATGCGGCGGCCACGGAGTTGTGCCTGGTTGAGCGCCGAGAGGATGTTGCGGGCTTCTTGCCGCGGGATGCTCACCAGCGTGTGCCGTTCGGCGATGTTGACCTGGCCGACCACGTTCTTCGGCAGACCGGTTTCCCCCAGGATGCAGCCCACGATGTCGCGGGTCGTGATGCCGTCGGCTTCGCCCATGCTGATCCAGACTTGGGTCATCGCGTCGTCCGGGCGGGCCGTGTAACGCATGGGGCGGGCATCGCCGGCGGGAGCGCCGTATCCATCCCGGGCTTCGCTGAAGCGATTGGGCGGGCGATCTTGGCCACGGTCGAACCGTCCCTCGCGTTCGGGCGGCCGTTCCGGCCGATCATAGCCGCGCGGCGCTGGCGGACGGTCCGTCGGCCGGTCGAAGCGAGGCGCCGCCGGGCGGGTTGGGCGGGCAGCGGGTGCCTCGCCAGGGGGTTCCGTCCGGTCAAACCGGGGAGCAAACTTCGGGCGGTCCCAGGTGGAGGATTTGAGTTTGGCGGGTTCGGCCGGGGCAGCCGGGGCCGGGGCCGTAGCCGTAGCCTTGGGCTTGCGCGGCGCCGCTGGGGGCGCTGGGGGCGGTTCGACGGCGGCGGGACCGGCGACCGGGGATTCCCCGTCATTGAAGCCAACTTCCTCTTCCACTTGGAACGCGGCGGATACCGGGCGGGGTAGCTCCGGATCCGGCACGGGTTCAGCGGTCGGTGGCTGGCTGTTTTCGGCTGCCGGTTCATTCTCCGGGAGTGAAACCGTTTCCGTGACGACTTTGCGCGTCTTCCGCTTGGGCGCCTTCTCGGCCTTGGGCTCCACGGGCGCCGAATCACTCACGACCGTCACGGCCACCGATTCAACCGATGCGGGGGATTCAACCGGCACTGTCGCCTCCGGCGCGGCGGGCTGGGGAGCCGCTTGGGGCATCAAAGGGGGGGCTGCCACGAACGCCGCTGCTGGTGCAGTTGGAACGGGCTTCCGGGCGCCGGCCTCTTCCCAAAGGGAGCTGCGTTCAGGGGCGTCTCCCTCGACGTTGGGAACCTCGCCGCCGGCCAGCAGGTGAAGCAAGGCGCCGGCGACTTGGACGGAGTCGAAGCCCTCGTTCATGAGGGCTTGGATCATGTGTTCGCGTTGGCTCAGATTGCCGTGCTGGATCACCGTGCGCACGTCGTCGAGTAGCTTCCGCTCCTTGGCTTCGGCCAATTGATCCTCGGAAGGAATCTGCCCGCGCAGGATCCGCTGGCGGGTGAAGCGTTCGAGGTGACGGATGCGGAAGAATTCGCGCCCGCTGACGAGAGTGATGGCTTTGCCACTGCGCCCGGCACGCCCGGTGCGGCCGATGCGGTGGACGTAGTCTTCCGGGTCGTAAGGGAGGTCGTAGTTGAACACCACCTCGATGTCGTTGACGTCAATGCCCCGCCCGGCAACGTCGGTGGCGATCAGCAACGTGAGCACGCCCGTCTTGAACTTCTTCATGACCCGGTCGCGAGCCTGCTGGGCGAGGCCGCCATGGAGCGCATCGGCGTCGTAGCCGGCCGCGTGAAGGTGCTCCGTAAGCTCGTCAACGGTGCGCTGGGTGTTGCAAAATACGATGCCCAGCTTCACGTCGTGGAGGTCCACGAGGCGCGTCAGGGCCTCGAATTTCCACTGCTGGTGCACCTCGTAGTAGATTTGGTCCACCGTCGGGACGGTGAGTGCCTTGGCGGCAATTTGAACGCGGACCGGATCCTTGGTGTAACGCCGAATGAGCTCCTCAATCGGGTGGGGAATCGTCGCCGAGAACAGCACGGTCTGCCGCTCCTTGGGCGCGTGCAGGAGGATCTTTTCGATGTCTTCCCGGAACCCCATGTCGAGCATTTCGTCCGCCTCGTCGAGAATGACGATCTTGACCTGGTCGAGCTTAAGTGAACCTCGCTCCAGATGGTCCTGAACGCGGCCCGGCGTCCCGATGACAATGTTGGCTCCCGCATGCAGGCCGGCGTATTGGCGCTCATAACTGGCGCCGCCGAAAATGGGCAGGGGCTTAATCGCGCGGTTGAAATGGGCGAGCTTGTGGATCTCCTCGCTGACCTGAACCGCGAGTTCACGGGTCGGGCAGAGCACCAGCACTTGGACTCCCCGAACCTTGGGGTTGATCTTCTCGATCGCAGGCAAACCGAAGGCCGCGGTCTTGCCGGAGCCGGTCTGCGACTGTCCGACGACGTCCTTGCCGGACAAAATGTGTGGAATTGCTTCGGCCTGAATCGGCGAAGCCTGCTCGAAACCGAGGCGCTCCACCGCCTTGAGGGATTCCGGGGACAGGCCGAGCTCTGTGAACAACTTTGGCGTCATACGCGAGGGGCTACCCTAGCAGAAGCTCAGATACCGACGAGAAGTTCTTTTTCCGCGGGCAAATCCCGCGCCAGACATCATGATTGCAGGCCCGTTGGCATCCGGCGGAAGGCGGCGGCGAATTGGGGCGGGGGAGGCTGTCCCGGGTCGTTGGATCCCTAAGCTTCCTAACGCGGTGCGCGCCGGCACAAATCCGTTGCCCGAACTGGGTGACAAGAGTTGGTGGACCGGTCGTTAGACGTGCAAATGCCCATTTCAAGGGGATGTCGTTGCCATTCAATCCAAGGCGAAAACGCTCAAAGAGGAAAGTCGGTGCGTCAAAGTTCGAAAATTGTATTGCAGCGTAACCCCAACTTCGCCAATCTCCGCGCTCCGTTTTGTTGCCTTGGTCGAAACGTCCAAGATTCAGCCGATAACTTAGCGCCCCAAGCGTTGAGGAGTGATGGGTGAAAGCGACAGCGTGGGTTGGCTTGTAATTGGAAACAATTTCTCGTGAAGACTTTTAGGCCGTTAACGCCGTCACAGCGGTATACGACAGTTCAGGACTTTTCCGACATTACGAAAAGTCGGCCGGAGAAGGCGCTGACCTACCGGAAAAAGGGGACTGGTGGTAGAAACAACTATGGACGGGTTACTGTTCGTGCCCGTGGCGGTGGTCATGCCCGCCGGATCCGCAATGTGGACTGGCGCCGCAACCGCTTCGGTGAAAATGCCAAGGTGATTGCGATCGAGTATGATCCCAATCGTTCAGCGCGCCTGGCGTTGCTGGAGTATGCTCCGGGAGACCGCTCCTACATCGTGTGCCCGGACGGATTGGTTGTGGGATCTGTCGTTTCCTCCGGCCCGGCGGCTGCACCTTCGGTTGGCAATGCCCTTCCGCTCGCAAAGATTCCTGTCGGTGGTGAAGTTCATTGTGTCGAACTTCTGCCCGGCCGGGGTGCCCAAATGGTCCGATCGGCGGGCGGGGCAGCCACATTGATGGCGGTCGACAGTGGATACGCGCAGCTTCGGTTGCCGTCCGGTGAAATTCGCCGCGTTCACGAGGATTGCCTGGCCACGGTTGGCAAGGTGGGCAATGCGCAGTGGGAAAACGTGGTGATTGGCAAGGCGGGGCGTGCGCGTTGGATGGGCATTCGCCCGCTAACCCGTGGTATGGCTCGCAACCCGGTTGACCATCCCAACGGTGGTGGTCAGGGCAAATCCAAGGGTGGTGGCGGTCGCCAGCACTTGATGTCACCTTGGGGCAAACTGGCCAAGGGCTTCCGAACCCGCAAGAAGCACAAAATCTCAGATCGTTTTATCGTTGTCCGGCGCGATGGGCGTCCAATGAAAGCTAAGTAATATGGGTCGTTCTCTTAAAAAAGGGCCGTATGTCGAGCCTAGCCTTCTTCGAAAAATCGAAAAGCTCAAGGCTACCAAGGGTAAGGCGCCAATCAAAACGTGGTCGCGCCGTTCAACCATCACTCCGGAATTTGTCGGGCTTACGCTCAACGTTCATAACGGCAAGGTCTTCAACCCGGTGTTCGTGACTGAAAACATGGTTGGCCACAAGTTGGGGGAATTTTCCTTCACCCGGACGTTCAAGAAACACGGCGCTCACACTGCCAAGGCTGAGGCCAAATAGGGTCAACAATGAAAGTTCAAGCGCTTAAGAGAAAGTTTCGGATGTCCCCGCAGAAAGTGCGGGAAGTTGTCCGCCAAATTCAGGGAATGAACGCGTTGGAAGCCCTGAACGTTCTGCGGTTTGTTCCACGCAAATCCGCCCGTGCGGTTGCGCAGACGTTGAAGTCGGCCTTGGCAAACGCCGAAAACAACCATGGTCTCCGGCCTGAAAAGCTCATCATTGAGCGGGCGGCCGCGGAAACTGCGGGCAGTTTCAAACGTTTTGTCCCCAAGGCTCGAGGATCGGCGGGGCCGATCCTCAAGCGGAGCTGCCACATTCGTATCATTTTGACCGAAGTTGCCGACGTGAATTCCGAATCAATGTAAGCTATGGGACAGAAAACAAATCCAATCGGGCTTCGCATTCCGCTCACGAAGGACTGGCGCTCAAAGTGGTTTTCCTCCAAGAAAGACTTTGCGAAACTGCTGAAGGAGGATCGCCTGATCCGGCAGACCCTGCAGTCCAAGCTTGAAGGTGCCTCGGTTCCTCGCATCAATATCGAACGGGCGGCGAGCCGTTGCCGCGTGACCATCTTTACTGCCCGTCCAGGGGTTGTGATTGGCCGCAAGGGCGCGGAAATCGACAAGATTAAGGAAGATCTCTCCAAGCTGACCGGCAAGGAGGTCTACGTTGACATTCAGGAAATCAAGCAGGCCGAGATCGACGCGCAGTTGGTCGCGGAGAATGTCGCCCTGCAGCTGGAGCGTCGGATTTCGTTCCGGCGGGCAATGAAGAAGTCGATCCAAACCGCCATGGATTTCGGCGTCGAGGGAATCAAAATCCGCTGCGCCGGGCGCTTGGGCGGAGCCGAAATTGCCCGGGTCGAGGTGCAGCATCAAGGCCGGGTTCCGCTTCATACCCTCCGGGCCACCATTGATTATGGTTTTGCGGAGGCCAAGACAATGTATGGCAAGTTGGGAATCAAGTGCTGGATCTGCAAGGGGGAAATGAAGCGAGGCGAGACCCCAGCGGGAGCCCGCAATGCGGAAAACGCAGTCGCTAACAAATAAAAGGGCTTTAATATGTTGATGCCAGCGCGGGTAAAGTATCGCAAAATGCACAGAGGCAGCCGGACGGGCATTGCCTCGCGCGGACACAAGGTTGCATTCGGGGAATATGGTTTGCAGGCGCTCGAGCGTTGCTGGCTCGACACCAAGCAGATCGAAGCGGCGCGCGTCGCGATCACCCGTTACATGAAACGCCGCGGAAAAGTTTGGATCCGCATATTCCCGGACAAGAGCTTCACGAAGAAGCCGTTGGAAGTCCGGATGGGAACCGGAAAAGGCGGCGTGGAATCATGGGTGGCCGTTATCCGGCCCGCCAACATCCTCTTCGAGGTTGATGGTGTAACCGAAGCGGTGGCGAAAGAGGCGATGAGGCTTGCCGCAAGCAAGCTGTCGATCAGCACCCGTTTCATTACCAGACATAAATTGTCGTAACCTGCTATGGCCGAATCATTAAAAGTGGCGATCCAAGATCTCTCGGAACAAGAATTGGCAGCCAAGTCTGTCGCGCTCCGGAAACAGCTGTTTGACGCACGCCTCCAGAAATCCACCGCGCGCCTGGAAAAGACGCATGTGATCCGCGCATTGCGGCGGGACATCGCCCGGTGCGAAACCAAACTCACCCAACTTCGCTCAAACAACGCGTAACAACTTATGCTTTCTGGTGATAAAAATAGCGGCTCCGGGGTCGCGGAACGGGTAGGCGTGGTGGCTTCCGACAAGATGTCAAAGACCATCGTCGTGAAGGTCGAGCGCCGATACAAGCACCCTCAATTCAAGAAAACCGTCACTTCAACCAAGAAATTCTACGCCCACGATGAGGCGGAAGTTGCATCGGTGGGCGATGTTGTCCTCATCCGCGAGTCCCGGCCGTTGTCCAAGCTGAAGCGCTGGCAACTGGTCAGCGTCGTTGAACAATCCGCCGCCCGCTGAACCACAAACCAACTTCAAGCCATGCTACAGATTAGATCCAGTCTGGATGTTGCGGACAATACCGGTGCCAAGGTTGTCTGGGCCATCGGTGTTATCGGGCGAAACCAGCGGTATGCCGGAATCGGCGACGTGATCAAGGTTCACGTCAAAGAGGCCGCCCCGGATGGAACCGTCAAAAAGGGCGAGGTCCAAACTGCGGTGGTCGTCCGCACCAAGCGGGCAATCCGCCGGGCCGACGGTTCGTTCCTTCGCTTCGATCGTAACGCCTGCGTGATCATCGACAAGGAACACAATCCCAAAGGGACCCGCATCTTCGGCCCGGTCGCTCGTGAACTACGCGAGAAGAAGTTCATGAAAATCATCTCCTTGGCGCCAGAGGTCCTGTAATTTGATTGTTATGTTGAAGACGTTGCAAAAGACTTTCCATGTCAGGACCGGTGATGAGGTCGTGGTCATCTCGGGCGGAGCCAAAGGGCGCCGAGCAAAGATAACCAAGGTGAACCGGAAGAAACTCGTCGTTTACTTGGAGGGAATCGACGACCGCGCCAAGGGAACCGATTCCGGGACCCAAAAGCTAAAGGAGCAGGGGGTCGGGACCCATGAGCTCGACAAGTTCCGGCTCGTTAAGCCGATGCTGCATCACATCAAAAAGAACCAGCAGAATCCCAATGGTGCGCTGTTGTGGCTGGAAGGCCCCGTCCACATCTCGAATGTGATGAAGGTGACGGAATACGAACGCCGTCGCGCCTGAGTCAGCAGCAATTTCGCCGTAGAGGAAAAAGATGAAGCCAAGACTTTATACGAAGTATCAGAACGAGATCATTCCGCTCCTGCTAAAGGAAGGTGGGGCAAAGAACCGGCATGAAGTGCCGCGTCTGCTGAAGATCACGTTGAACATGGGCGTCCGGTCGGATGCGGAGAAAGGGGCCATCGAGGAAGCCGTCAAGGAAATGGCCGCAATTTCCGGCCAGAAACCGGTAGTGACGAAGGCTCGCCAGAGCATCGCGAATTTCAAGCTGCGCAAGGGAATGCCGGTCGGTTGCAAGGTTACGCTACGGCGTGAGCGCATGTATGAGTTCTTGGACCGGCTGATCACCTGTTCATTGCCACGAATCCGCGATTTCCGCGGAATTTCGCCACGCAAGTTTGACGGAAAGGGAGCCTATTCCATCGGGTTCCCGGACCAGTCGATCTTTCCGGAAATCGAACTAGAAAAGATCAAGCGACAGCAGGGTTTGGATGTTACCATCGTGACTTCGGCCCGGAACAATGAGGGGGCGCTGATGCTTCTGAAAGCGTTGGGCCTCCCGTTCGCCAAGTAACCGCACCCCATATGGCAAAAAAATCCTGGTTAGAGAGAAACAAGAAGCGCCAAGCCGTCGTCGAGAAGTTTGCGGCCCGGCGCGCCGAGCTCAAGGCGAAGGGCGACTATGTCGGCTTGGCCAAGCTCCCCAAGAATGCCAGTCCCGTCCGGCTGGTAAACCGCTGCAGCCTCAGTGGACGGCGGCGGGGATTCATCCGGAAGTATGGGGTCTCCCGGCTGACCTTCAGGGAAGCAGCGATGGCCGGTCTGATTCCGGGCGTGATCAAGGCGAGCTGGTAGGAGTTGTCAAATTTATGCATGATCCCGTTTCTGAATTGCTAACGACCATCCGCAATGGTGCTAGTGCGCTCCTGCCGACGGTCGTAGTGCCGCACTCCAAGCTCAAGGAGGCGATCGCCACGACTTTGCTGAAGGAAGGTTATCTCACGGATATCAAGGTTGCCGGTGACAAGGTAAAGACTCTGACGATCACGTTGAAATACGCCGGCAAAACGAGCGTCATCACCAAGATCAAGCAGGTCAGCACCCCGGGGCTCCGGCGTTATGTCGGGGCAGACTCCATTCCCCGGGTTCTTGGCGGAATGGGTGTTTCGGTTGTGTCGACTCCTCGGGGAGTGATGACAGGAACCGAGGCCTACCGTGCACGTCACGGAGGCGAACTTCTCTGCATCGTCTGGTAAGGATATTTATGTCAAGAGTTGGAAAGCAGCCGGTGACCATTCCGGAAAAAGTTAAAGTCAGCGTATCCGGGAACACCGTTTCCGCGGATGGCCCCAAGGGGAAGCTGTCTTTGACTTTACCCCCGTTAACAGCCGCGAAATGTGAGGGAAATCTTATCTCGGTGTCCCGGGCAACCGAGACGGCGGAGGCGAGGTCGATGCATGGTTTGGCGCGGGCACTCATCAACAACATGGTGACTGGCGTGTCCGTTGGGTTCCAGAAGAAGTTGGAAATCCAAGGCGTTGGCTTCAAGGCGGCGGTGAGCGGTAACAATGTCAATCTGACGCTCGGATACAGCCATCCAATCACCTACGCGCTGCCTGTCGGAGTGAAAGTTGTGGTTGAGGAAAACACCAAGCTGACGGTCGACGGACCAAGCAAGGAAGCGGTCGGCCGGGTGGCAGCCGAGTTGCGGAGCTATTATCCGCCTGAGCCTTACAAGGGCAAGGGTGTCCGCTACTCGGATGAGAAGGTCAAGCGCAAGGAAGGCAAAACAGTTCAGTAGTCAACGCTAAGGATCACAATGACTCCCCACAAGAAGCAGCTCCTGGCACAAGGACGACGTGCCCGGGTCCGTCAAAAGATTTCCGGAACCGCGGCTCGCCCCAGGATGAGCGTGAAGTTTTCAGGCCAGCACATCTACGTCCAGTTCATCGACGACACGGTCGGAAAGACCTTGGCGGCCGTTGGTTCGCGGGACAAGGCGGCGGGCATCACGAAATGCGGGGCGAACGCACGCAACGCCGAGATCATCGGCCGTTTGGCGGCCGAAGCCGCCAAAAGCAAGGGATTGAGCGACGTGCTCTTCGACAAAGGCGGCGCACGTTATCACGGCAAGGTTCGGGCGTTGGCAGAGGCGGCCCGTGGCGCGGGACTAAAATTTTAAAGGAGATCCAAACTGTGGCAGATGAAAAAGCAGCTCCATCGGGAGCAGAAGCTAGCGTCCCGAACAATCCCCCCGCGGAGCGACCTTCGGGTCGCTTTGGCCGGAACGATAGCCGTGGTGGCCGTCCGGGTGGGCGACGCCGGGATCAACGGGACTCATTTGATGACAAGAACGACGGCATGGTCGAGAAGACCGTGTTCATCAATCGGTCATCAAAGGTAGTCAAGGGCGGACGCCGTTTCAGCTTTAGCGCCCTCATTGTCGTGGGTGACAAGGGCGGCCGCATCGGTCTTGGCCTGGGCAAGGGCAACGAGGTGAGCGACGCAATCCGGAAGGGTGGCGAAAACGCCAAGGCGCGCATGCTGAAGGTTTCACTCGAAAAGACAACCATCCCCCATGAAGTCATGTCGGAATATGACGGGGCGAAAATCTTGCTGAAGCCGGCCAGCCCTGGAACCGGCCTGATTTGCGGCAAGGTCGTCCGTTCCGTCGTGGAGTCTGCCGGTGTCCGCGACGTCCTTTCCAAGTCATTGGGATCCAAGAATCCCGCAAATGTCGCGAAAGCGACGCTGCAGGCACTCCGGAAACTCCGGCGGCGCGACGAGATTTTTCAGGCTCGGGGAATCAAATAGAGCCGCACCCTCACATGAAGCTATCAAATCTTAAGCCAAACTTAGGGGCCAAACACAGGAAGAAGCGACTTGGCTCCGGGGAGTCCAGCGGGCGAGGCAAAACCTCAGGACGCGGTGGCAAGGGGCAATCGGCCCGCTCCGGCAGCTCAATCCGCATCGGATTCGAAGGCGGTCAAATGCCGTTGATCCGGCGCTTGCCCAAGCGTGGTTTCAACAACAAGCGGTTCAGGATCGAGTATTTGCCGATCAATCTGGATACGTTGGAAGAATTCCCGGAAGGATCGGTGGTGAACCGAGAGCTGTTGGTCTCTGCCGGCCTGATCAGGGCCAACACGAAGCGGATCAAGATTCTGGCGCGGGGCAAACTGTCGAAGAAACTGATCGTTGTCGCGGATGCCTTCAGCGACGCCGCCAAAGGCGCGATTGAATCGGTGGGCGGTTCCGCGAGCACTGTTGCAGCCTAGCCCTGGAAGTGATGCTCGCTCAAATCGTCAATCCGTTTGCCAACTGCCTGAAGATTCCGGAGCTTCGTTCCCGGATCTTGTTTACGGCCTTGGTTTTGCTAGTTTGCCGGCTGATTGCGGTGACGCCCATCCCGGGACTCGATGGACACCTTTTGGCGGAGCATTTTTCGCAAATCGCCAAAAGCGGTTCGGGCGGAAACTCCGTGATGGGAATCTACAGTCTCTTCACGGGCGGCGCGCTCGAACAGTGTGCGGTCGGTGCCTTGGGCATCATGCCCTACATCAGTGCCACGATCATCCTGCAGCTGCTGTCCGCCATTATCCCGGGGCTTAACAAGATTGCGCGGGAAGAAGGTGGACGAGCCAAGCTGGTAGCCTATGGCCGATATCTCACCGTGCTGCTTTGTATTGGGCAGGGTTTCGCGCTGGCATTGGGCTGGGAGAATCCCGAAAAGGCCTTTCAGGGCTTCAGTGGAAAGCTGGTTTTGGTCGAGTCGCTCTGGACCTACCGGTTGCAGACGGTGATCGTGCTGACCGCGGGAACAATGTTGCTCATGTGGTTGGGTGAGCAAATCACGGAGCGGGGAATTGGGAATGGCGTCTCACTGGTCATTACCATTGGCATTCTCGCCCGCCTTCCTAGTGCCCTCCAAGCGCTCTTTTCGCAATTTTTCATCCAAAAGACCGCCAATTGGACCCACGGGGTGCTGTTGATTGGCCTGCTGTTTGTGGTGGTAGCTGCGGTCGTGGCGATAACTCAAGGGCAGCGCAGGATACCGGTGCAATATGCGCAGAGGGCCATCGGGCGTGCCGTCTACTCAGGGTCAACATCGTTTCTCCCGTTAAGGATCAACTATTCCGGGGTGATGCCGGTCATATTTGCGCAGGCCATTCTCATGTTTCCTTCCCTGATTCTTGAGAAGCTGGCATCCAGCTACACGTCCGTCACGGTCTTCACGACCATGGCGAGGGCGTTGCTGCCGGGAAGTTTCCTGCATCTCACGCTGGAAGCGGCGATGATCCTGTTCTTCTCGTATTTCTGGGTAGCCACACAGTTCAACGAGTTGCAGGTGGCCGATGACCTTAAGAAGTATGGGGGTTATATTCCCGGGGTTCGTCCAGGCGTAGCCACGAGCGATTTCCTGCACGCGGCGATGGGCAAGATCACGCTCGCAGGCGGCGTGTTCCTGGTTGGCATCGCGATATTGCCTACCGTCCTTACGAATCTGGTCAAGATCGACCCGAACGTGGCGCAATTCTTTGGCGGAACGTCAATGTTGATCACGGTTGGTGTGCTGCTGGATACCATGCGACAGATGGAGTCCTATCTGCTGATGCGCCACTATGACGGATTCCTGAAGAAGGGGAAGGTTAAGGGACGGTAATCCCCAACGCTCAGCCGGGTATCAAAACCAAACGTTTACAGTCGATCAAATCGCCGGATGAGATCGAACGGATGCGGCAGTCCGGAAAGATCGCCGCAAGGGTTCTGCGGGCAGCCGCCGGGTTTGTGGCGCCGGGCATGACCACCGCGGAACTCGACGTGTTCATTGGCAAAACCATCAGCGATTGCGGGGCGGCCAGTGCGTTCAAGGGCTATCGGGGATTTCCCGGGTTTGCGTGCATATCGGTTAATGAACAGGTAATCCACGGGGTTGGCGGCCGTCGGCGGGTGCAATTTGGCGACGTGGTGAAGATTGACATTGGAGTCATCTGCGATGGGTTCATCGGGGATGTGGCGATGAGCGTCCCGGTGGGCGTGTGTTCGATGGGCACGCAGAAATTGCTGGACACGACGACAAAAGCATTACACGCTGGAATTTCCAAGGTGAAGGCGGGTGTCCCGATTATCAAATTGTCGGGCGCGATCCAAACCATCGTCGAGGAAGCCGGATTCAGCGTGGTGAGGGAGTTTGTGGGACATGGCGTCGGGAAGACGCTGCATGAGGATCCCCAGATACCGAATCACGTGGCACCGGGTGCGGGTGGCAGGTTGGCCGCCGGAATGACGATCGCAATTGAGCCGATGGTCAATTCGGGTGGGTCGGCGGTGGAAATATTGGACGATAACTGGACCGTGGTGACCAGGGATCGCTCAATGTCCGCTCATTTTGAACATACTGTTCTCGTCCTCGAAAAGGGGGCCGAGATATTAACTGTTGACGGGCTAGCTTTATACTAAACGGTGATATGAAAGTCAGAGCATCGGTGAAAAAACTTTGTGAGAATTGCAAAATCGTAAAACGCGTGGGTGTCCTCCGGGTCATCTGCACGAATTCGCGTCACAAACAGCGCCAAGGCTAGTAGCCCCCCAGTTATGCCAAGAATTCTAGGAGTCGACATTCCGGCCCACAAGCGGGTTGATATTTCCCTTCGTTACATTTACGGGATCGGACCCGTGAACGCGATTGAAATCCTCAAAGTTGCCAAGGTGGATCCGGCGGTGAGGGCCAAGGATCTTTCCGAGCAGCAGATTTCCCAGATCGTATCCGCGGTCCAGTCCGGCGGCTACGTGGTTGAGGGTGATCTTCGCCGGGAAATAGGCATCAACCTGAAGCGGTTGCAGGCGATCAAGTCGTTCCGGGGCAATCGGCATCAGCGCGGCCTGCCGGTCAGGGGCCAACGGACCCAAACCAATTCACGCACGCGCAAAGGGCCCCGTCGCACCGTCGGGGTGCAGCGCAATCCTAATGCGAAGACCGGCGTCCACTGATTTTGTCGACTGAGGATAAAGATATGGCTGATACAATTGAAACGCCCAAGGCAAACGGTGCGACCGAAGAACGCACGAAGGCACCGGTGGCGGAAGGTGCGGCGCCCGCGCCGCTCATGCCCGTCGTCGCGGCCCCTACCGCGGCCGAGTTGCTCGGGGACGATCCAAAAGCAATCAAGATCGTCAAGGTCAAGGGCGCCAAGAACATTGCTCACGGTGTTGCCCATGTGGTGGCAACCTTCAACAATACCTTGGTCACGATCACCGACTTCAGCGGCAACACGCTGGGTTGGAGTTCGGCGGGGCGCGTAGGCTTCAAGGGCTCCAGAAAGAGCACGGCTTTTGCCGCCCAACAGGCCGCGCAGGATGCGGCCCGCCAAGCGATGGCCCACGGGGTGCGCGAGGTTGAAATTCATGTCAACGGCCCTGGGTCGGGCCGGGAATCGGCCATTCGTGCGCTGCAGGCGATCGGCTTGGAATTGTCCTTGATCAAGGACGTGACGCCGGTTCCTCACAATGGTTGCCGTCCTCGCAAGAAACGTCGGGTTTAGAAATAATTTCCTATGGCTAGGTATACCGGTCCAAGAGTTCGCATCAGCAGGCGGTTCGGCGTTCCCATCTTCGGCGAGTCGAAGTATCTGGAGCGGCGGAATTATCCCCCCGGCGTTCATGGCCCTAAGTCTCGACGTAAAGTAAGCGACTATGGGGTTGGTTTGGTAGAGAAGCAGAAGCTTCGCTACTATTACGGGCTGCAGGAAAAGCAGTTCCGGAATGTTTACAAGAAAGCTCTCCGGGGACGTGGGGTCACCGGGGAAACGATGCTTCGGATTCTTGAAACCCGGCTCGACAATGTCGTTTATCTTGCGGGGTTTGCCAACACCAAGGCAGCGGCCCGCCAGCTGGTCAACCACGGTCACGTTACCGTGAACGACCGGAAGGTGGATATCGCGAGCTACGCGGTGGCGGCCAACCAGGTGATCGGCGTGAAGCCGGTGGTTCGCTCCAAGCAATTGGCGGGCAAGGGAATTGAAGGTTCCGCGAGCCGGCCGATCCCCAGTTGGATTGTGGTCGACCGCGAGCAATTGAAGGCAAAGGTGGTTCGCCTTCCCGCCAAGGAAGACATCATTTCCGTCGCCAATGAGCAATCGGTTGTCGAGTTCTATTCGAGATAGCCGTTCAAATTGAAAAAGTGTGACGGGCAACGCAGAATTGCCTGTCACAGAGAATTATAGGATTCCAAAATGCCAGTTCGACTTGGACGATTTGAGTTGCCGAAACGTCTCTCAAAAGACGACGCCTCATCCAATGCACTCTACGGAAAATTCGTAGCCGAGCCCTTTGAAACCGGTTACGGGCATACGATCGGGAATTCCCTGAGGCGTGTCTTGCTCAGTTCCCTCGAGGGGGCGGCCATTACGTCGGTCAAGGTTGACGGGGCGATGCACGAGTTTGCCGCGGTTGACGGCGTGGTGGAGGATGTCACCGAAATCGTGCTGAACCTCAAGCGGATCCGGTTCAAGGTATCGAGCCGCGACCCCCAGATCCTCCTGTTGTCGGTCAACAAGGAGGGAGTGGTCACGGCCGGTGACATTCAGCTGAACCAGAACGTGGAGTTGATCAACGCCGACCAAGTGATCTGCACCCTGGACCGGAAGCGGAAGTTCGAGATGGAACTCGAAGTCAAGGTCGGCCGGGGTTTCTGCCCCGGCGACGAGAACAAGCAGGTGGATCAGGCAATCGGGGTGATTGCGATTGACTCGCTGTTTTCGCCGGTTTCCCGGGTCCGATATGCGGTCGAATCGGCGCGGGTTGGCCAACGCACGGATTACGACAAGCTGATTCTCGAAATCTGGACCGATGGCCGGCTGACCCCGGACGATGCCTTGCTCCAAGCTTCCGCGATTCTCCAGCACCATCTGGATGTTTTCGTGGGCTATGACAAGAACGCCATCGAGTTTGAGGAAGAACAGAAGCCCGTTGACGACGAGAAGGCGAAACTGCGGAAGCTGCTCAACATGTCGGTCAACGAGATTGAGCTGAGCGTCCGGGCGGCAAACTGCCTCAATAACGCTAACATCACGACGGTCGGCCAGTTGGCGATGAAGAGTGAGCAGGAGATGTTGAAATACCGTAACTTTGGCAAGAAGTCGTTGAATGAGATCAAGGAGAAGCTCTCCTCCCTCGGCCTGTCTCTGGGCATGAGCATCGACTCGGCCTTGCTGGAACCCCAGTCCGAACCTAGAAAGTTGTAACATTTTATGCGTCATCTTAAGAAATCTGCGAAACTCGGACGCACCAGTTCCCATCGGAATGCGCTTTTGGCGAACTTGGCCTGCAGTCTGATCAAGAGCCGGCGGATTACCACGACCATCGAGAAGGCCAAGGCATTGCGCCCGTTTGCCGAGAAATTGGTGACCCTCGGAAAGCGAGGTAATCAAGCCGTTGAGACTGCGAGCTCGGCCGAAGGCTCGGGCAAAGCGAGCGCCTTGGCCGAAAACGTGCACTGTCGCCGTCTGGCGGCCGCGAGGCTCCGGCAACAGGCCCGTTCATTCTTCAAGGGCACCAAAAAGTATCCAGGCAAGGCGAAGCGGTTGGCTTGGAAGGAAAAGGAAGATGTCGTGCACATCCTGTTCGACAAGATCGCCCCCGTCTTCAAGACCCGTCCGGGTGGTTACGCCCGCATCCTGCGATTGGGTGAGCGACGTGGCGACGTGGCGACCATGGCGATCATTGAGTGGGTGGATTCGACCGACGTGGCGGGGGTTTCTACGGAAAGTGCCGAAACCGCGAAATAATTTCGGCATATTTGTTCTCTTAGTCCCTCTGAGGAGCCTTTAGTTGCTCCGAAGAGGGATTGTTGTTTTCTGAATGAGTTCCAAATCGATACCTTCCGGCTGGTGAAGGGATACTGGTCGATTAGCGTCTGCAAGTACGGTAGTCGGATCCAGAAAAATGGGGTGGCAGGAATCGATTCTTGGATGAGTCTTCCGGTTCTTCCGTGAATTTGGTTTCTGAATTTATGGAGGCGCTGAATAAGGCGGGTGCGTCGGTGGTGAATTGGCGCTGAGTTTGCCTGGCGCGGGAGACCCGATGGCGGTGCTGGGGATGGTTCGGAGCGGGTCCGGCCAACGCGGCGAGGCCGCGTGGAGCGCAAGGGCTGGCTCTTCGAGCCGTGCGCCGGTGGCCCGGCCGCTTTTCAGGCCCGGGCCGTGGCCAGCAGCGTGCGCTTGGCGATGACCAGATTGGCCAAGGCGAAGAGCACGTGCAGTTGGGCGGTATTCTTGGCCAGCCCCGATAGCGCACCTTCCGGTGGTGAAACAGGTTCTTGACGATGTGGAAGGGATGCTCGACCCGCGCCCGCACCCGGGCCTTGAGCTTCTCGAAGGCTTGCGTCAGGTCTTTGGCCCAGCCCTCGGCCAGCGCCTTGATTTTGCTCCGCCGCGCCGCCACCCGCCATTCCACGGGGGGGTGTTGCGCCACGATTTCCGGCCTTTTCTCCACTCCGGTGTAGCCCGCGTCGGCATGCGCCACCTTTTCCTCCCCATGCAGAAGCGCATGCGTCTGGCTGAGGTCCGACACGTGGGCCGCCGTGCCCACCACCCGGTGCACCAGGCCCGAGTCCGCGTCGGCGCCGAGGTGCGCCTTCATGCCGAAATGCCACTGATTGCCCTTCTTGGCCTGGTGCATCTCCGGGTCGCGCCGGCGCTCCCGGTTCTTGGTCGAGCTGGGCGCGGCGATGATGGTGGCGTCCACCAGCGTGCCCGTGCGCAGCAGTAGGCCCCGCTCGGTCAGCAGCGCGTTGACCTCCGCCAATAGGCTCCGGGTCAGTTCGTGCTGCTCCAGCAGATGACGGAAGTGCAGCAGCGTGGTGGCGTCGGGCGCGCCTTCGGCGCCCAGATCAACACCCACAAAGCCGCGCATCGCCTGGCTGTCATAGATCGTGTCCTCCAACGCCTCGTCGGCCAGCCCATACCACTGCTGGAGAAAATAGACGCGCAGCATCCGCTCGACGCCGAGGGGCGGCCGGCTGCGCTGGCCCTGAGGATAGTGCGGCGCGATCAGCGCCACCAGCCGCGCCCACGGCACCACCGCCTCCATCTCCGCCAAGAACTTGTCGCGCCGTGTGGTCTTCTTCTTCCGCGCATACTCCGACTGGGCAAAACTCAGCTGGCGTTCCATGCCCAAACCTCAGCAGGCGCAAGACCAGCAGCGAAAAAGGAGGCGAATCAATCAGCGTTTCCCTAGGGGTGGGTAGGGAGACGCCCGGAAGCTTTGAGTCCTTGGAGGGCGGCCAACGCCGCAGCGCTTTCGGCCAACTTCTTTGACCGGCCCAGTCCGCGCCCAAGTTCAACACCCTCGTGGTAAACTGCGCTTTCAAACTGGCGGTTGTGGTCGGGGCCGCTCGCTGAGAGTTGCTCGTAACGGGGTGGTTCCGGGGAGCGGGCTTGGAGCAACTCCTGCAACTCGCCCTTGGGATTGTCCAAATTGGGCAACTCGTTGACCGCGCCGAATGAGTCGCGGAACAGGCTCAGCACCAGCGACCGGACCACATCAAAGCCAGCATCGAGATAGACGGCACCCACGAGCGCCTCAAATGCGTCGGCCACGGTGGAGGTTCGCACCCGTCCCCCGGTTGATTCCTCTCCGCGGCTGAGGATTAGGAAGTTGCCAAGGTTCAGACGTCGGGCGTGTGCGGCCAAAGCGAGCCGGTTTACCATTTGCGCCCGGGCTTGGGTCAGCGGCCCCTCACCGTAAGTGGGGAAGCGGGAATAAAGTTCGCTGGTTACCACCAACTGCAACACGGCATCCCCCAGGAATTCGAGTCGCTGGTTGTGTTGCTGTAAGTGGCCGACCCCAGCTTCATGCGCAATCGACGGATGGGTCAGGGATAGGATCAGCAGGTTGCGGTCCTTGAACCGATAGCCCAGCGCTTCTTCGAGTTGATCGGTATTGATCACGGGATGGGGGCGTCGCAGACGGCTGGCACTGCGGCCGGGGCCAGGGAGACGAGCTCGCTGGGCGGATTAAAGGGTTCCTCGTTTGGGGCGCCGTCGCCGGGCAGCCCATGGGCCAGCAGGTCGGCGACCTGGTGTTGTATCTGGTCCAACTGATGCAATTGCAGGTTGGGGTCGGCGATGGTGAAGATGTCCCCGGACGAAGGCTGCTCGTAAACGAATATCCGGCGGCCCTCCTCGCGGAGTTGCGCCTTGACCTTCAGCACTCGTTTTCGCTCGAGCATGGCGGCCAGGATGAAGCAAGCCGCCGCAAAGTTCTCATCACGCCGTTCCAGAAGTTTTCGCAAGAGCGATTCGGCGTCATCCTTACGGATGGCTTCGGGCGGTCGGGCCGGTGGGGCGTGGTAGACTCCGCTCCAGTGGGAAACCAGATTCGGGCGGCCCAGAATCTCGGGGCCGTGCGACTTCCAAGCCTCCAAAGTTAGATCGAGGCGTTCAAAACCCTGTCGCTGGTCCAGCAGCACGGTATGGAAGGCTTCGCCTTCGGAAAATGGGTGTCCGGAAACGAAACAAACGTGGCCGCGAGACTGGATGTTCCACTCAATCATGGATGGGAAACCGATTGGAAGGTCGGAAGATGGCGGGAGTATGCGCGGCGCCCAATTGGCTGCAATGCGGTTTTGATTTTTCCCCCAGTAATGGTGGTTCAGTCCCGGTGGGGCCGGATTACTTGGGCGTTGCGCCGGTCCGCCGAAAAAAGAAACCCCGCGGGATTGCCGCGGGGTCGGGAAGGGGGGGGGCCGGGATCAGCCGGCAATGGCGCTATCCAAGGCTTGCTTCAAGGCGCCTTTCGGCCGCATGCCGACCAACTGGCCGACGACCTGACCGTTCTTGAAGATCAGCAATGCCGGAATGCCGGTGATGCCAAACTGCACGGCCAAGCCCTGTTCTTGGTCGACGTTGACTTTGCCGATGGACGCCTTGCCGTCGTATTCGCCGGCGAGTTCGTCGAGCAGCGGGGCCAGCATGCGGCAGGGGCCGCACCATTCGGCCCAGAAATCCACCAGCACGGGCTTGGATGACTTCAATACGGTTTCACCGAAATTTGCCTCGGTGACGGTCAAAATTTTGTCGCTAGCCATGGTTCAAGAGGCTGTCGGCACCAAGAATAGGAGACTGACAATGGTGCCAATGGCCAACACGACAGTCGCGAATGCCAACCCGACGTCAATTCCGCTGACCGCTGGGGCGGAGGCACGAGCCGGGGCAGGGGCTGGCCGGGCGGGCGCTGGCGCGGCGGGAGTCGCTGGTTTGGCAGGCGCAGCCGGAGCAGCGGCCGAAGGCGCTGCGGGGGCGGCTGCCGTGGCGGCCGCAGCAGGTGCTGCGGCGGGGGCCGCGGCCGGAGCTGGAATCTTGATGGACGGACCACCGGCCGGCTTCGGCGGCAGGCTGATGCGGACGGTCTGCTTCTTGGCGGCGGCATCCGCGGGCTTCGGCGGTTCCGGAGCTGGCGGAACGGGAGTATTGGGATCGGCCATAGGAAAATTCTGTGGGCGGACGCTACGGACCCCAAAAATCTGAGTCAAACCGTTTATGGCTGCGAACATGAAAAAGGCCGCCGGAAATCCCGGCGGCCCTGAAATCTGTTCCGGCGTTCGCGTCGGATTTGTTCAGTAGCGATCGCCGCCGTCGCCGGCCCATTGGTCGCCGCCGCGGCCGCCGCCCCTATCGCCGCGCCAACCGCCCCGGTCTCCTCCCCGATCGCCGCCGCGATCACCCCGCCAGCCACCGCCACCGCCGCCCCGGTCATCACCGCCGCGATCCCCGCGATAGCCACCGCCCCCACCACCGCGGAAACCGCCGCCACCGCCGCCTCGGAAGCCACCCCCACCACCGGGAGGACGTTCCTCGCGCGGGCGGGCGATGTTCACGGTCAGGGCCCGGCCACCGAGCTCCTTGCCGTGGAACATTTCGACGGCCTTATGGGCTTCTTCGGGACTGCCGAATTCGACAAAGGCGAAGCCGCGGGAACGGCCCGTGAACTTGTCGAGCATCAGGTTGACGTTGACCACCACGCCAGCGGCGCTGAAGTGGTTTTGGAGGTCGCCTTCGAGGGTCTGAAACGACAGGTTTCCTACGAATAGCCTGCAATTGTTGTCCATACTGCTGCCGAGCTTTGTGACCGCTTCAAAGGCCGGATGGGAATCTGCCACGGGCAGATTGCTGATTGCCTGGGCGTTTTCGCCGGACAAACCGTCAACCGACACCGACTCCGCATCTCTGCGCGGCCGGGGCTTATTGCACGGACAAAACTCTCCGAGTCAACCGGCAAATCCGGGGCGAAGTCAGGGCGTTTTGGCGCCGAATGCGGCCAAAACCTCTATCTCCACGCTGGCGCCGCGAGGCAGGGCCGAGACCTGCACGGTGGACCGGGCGGGGTAGGGGGCGGGAAAGTATTCCGCGTAAACTTCGTTCATGCCCTGGAATTCGGCGAGATTGGTCATGAACACCGTGGACTTCAGCACTGATTCGAAGCCCAACCCTTCGCTGGCGAGGATCAGCTTCACGTTTTCCAGCACCCGCCGGGTTTGCGCCCGGATGTCGCCTTCGACGGCGCCGCCGGGCTTGGCGGGATCAATCGGGACCTGGCCGGAGCAAAACAGGAGGTCACCGAAGCGGATGGCGTGGGAATACGGCCCAAGCGGCGGAACGGCGCCAGGGGGATTGATGGCTACTTTGGTCATTGCGGGAGGGCTTTCAGCGGCTGCTGCGGTCACTGCTTTTCCTCATACCAAGCCATCTGGATGTTCTCCAAAATCTTCTCGTTCGAGGCTTCGGGTTTGTCCCCAAAATCTTCCAGGGCGCACACGAGGGCATGCAGTTTCGGAAAGCTGAGGCGAAGCGGGTCTTGGTCGGGAAACTTGTCGATCAGCGCCCAGGCAATTTCCTCGTGGTCCTTCCAAGTCAGTTTCACGCGGGGAGTCGTCGCGGAACTCGGCCACAGCGTCAAGGTTGGCGACCAATCGCCGGCGGATTGCCGCCATTCGCTCCTTGACCCACCCGTGGGGCGTTCCCGAAGACTTGCGCCATGCAATCCCTCCGTCTTGCCGCGGCGACCGCATTGGTGGCCGGGTCCTGTCTGTCTCCCGGTGTCCTAGCCGCCGGCAAGCCCGTGCTGCACTCGTTCACCAAGCAGCAGCTGACCGATGAATTCTGGAGCGAGGGAGCCGCGTTTGGGGACATCAACAAGGATGGCAAGCAGGACGTGGTGGCGGGGCCGTTCTGGTATGCGGGCCCGGATTTCAAGACGCGGCACGAGTTCATGCCGGCGGACCGGGTTTCGCAGAGCAAGAAGAACGGGCAGCCGGTCACCTTCCGGGGCTACAAGGGGCGGCTGGGCAGCGAGAACGAGTATTCCGCCAATTTCTTCGCGCATACCCATGACTTCAATCGCGACGGCTGGACGGACATCCTGATCTTGGGGTTTCCGGGCGAGAATTCCTGGTGGTTCGAGAATCCCAAGATTGCCGGCGGGCATTGGAAGCGGCACGTCGCGCTGGAGGTCACGGATAACGAATCCCCCCATTTCACGGATATCACCGGTGACGGCAAACCCGAGATCGTGTGTTCGTCCAAGGGCTCGTATGGCTATGCCGAACCGGATCCGGCCAACCCGACGGCGCTGTTCCGGTGGCACCCGATTTCGCCCAACAACAACTATCACAAATACACCCACGGCCTCGGCGTGGGCGACGTCAACGGGGACGGCAGGCTGGACCTCCTGGAGAAGGACGGCTGGTGGGAACAGCCCGCCTCGCGCGCCGGTGATCCGGTGTGGCAATTGCACAAGTGGACCTTCGGTGTCGGCGGCGCCCAGATGTATGCTTACGACGTCAACGGCGACGGGTTGAATGACGTGATCACGAGCCTTGCCGCCCACGGTTATGGCCTGAGCTGGTTCGAGCAGGTGCGCGAAGGCGGGGAGATCAAGTTCAAGGAGCATAACTTCATGAACAAACTCCCGGCGGAGAACAAATACGGCGCGCACTTCAGCCAATTGCATGCGATTGACCTCGTGGACATCGACGGGGACGGGCTCAAGGACTTGGTCACCGGCAAACGCTTCTGGGCGCATGGTCCGGAAGGGGATCCCGAGCCCAACGCCGCGCCGGTCGTGTATTGGTTCCAGCTCCGGCGCAATGCCGACAAGTCCGTGGACTGGATTCCGCACCAAGTGGACGACCTGAGCGGCACCGGCACGGAAGTGAAGGCCCGTGACTACAATGGGGACGGCAAGCCGGACATCCTCGTGGGCAACAAGCACGGGGTTTATGTGTTCACCCACGTGACGAAGAACGTGTCCGCCGCGGAATGGCAGGCGGCGCAGCCGAAACCGCTCTATCCCTGACAAGATTTGTTGCCGTTCCCAACTTGAGCGAACTTTGCTTCCGACCTAAGACTCGCCGTGTCTGCTGAACCTCGTCGCCGCCGCGTATGACCACCTCCCGCCAAACCGATCTCTCAAGCCGCACCCTTGCCGTCATCATGGGTGGCGGCCAGGGCACCCGCCTGTTTCCGCTCACCCGTGACCGGGCCAAGCCGGCGGTGCCGCTCGCGGGCAAATATCGGCTGGTGGATATCCCCATCTCGAACTGCATCAACTCCGGCATCATGCGGATGTATCTGCTCACGCAGTTCAACTCCGCCTCGCTGCACCGGCACGTCTCGCAGAGCTACAAGTTCGACCACTTTGGCAGCGGCTTCGTCGAGCTGCTGGCGGCCGAGCAGAGCTTCACGAGCACCAGCTGGTATCAGGGAACCGCCGACGCCGTGCGGAAGAACCTGATGCACTTCCAGAACACGCCGTTCGACTACGCGCTGATCCTTTCGGGCGACCAGCTGTATCGGATGGATTTCCAGAAGATACTCGAGGCGCACGCGGCGAACTCGGCGGACCTGACTGTGGCGACGATTCCGGTGACGGCGCGGGACGCGTCGGCCTTGGGCATCATGCACATCAACGCCGAGCGCCGGATCGTGAAGTTCGTGGAAAAGCCGAAGGACCCGGCGGTGCTCGACTCGCTGAAACTCGATCGTGCCAGCTACGGGCCGTTGGGCATTCAGAGCCACGACGACCTCTTTCTCGCGTCGATGGGCATCTACGTCTTCAACCGCGAGGTATTGTTCGAGTTGCTCAACAACAATCTGACCGACTTCGGCAAACACATCATCCCCGGCGCCATCGAGAACAAGCGGGTGTTCTCCCACGTGTATCAGGGCTACTGGGAGGACATCGGCACGATCCGGAGCTTTTTTGAGGCCAGCTTGGACCAGGCTGCCGACCTGCCGAAGTTCAATTTCTTCGACCCACCGGTGTTCACCCGGCCGCGTTTCCTGCCACCCTCGAAGGTCAATGGCGCGGCCATCGACCACGCGGCGATTTCCGACGGCTGCATCGTCACCCGCGCCCGCATCCTGAACAGCGTGATCGGCATCCGTTCCGTCCTCCAGGAAGGTTCCTACCTCAACAAGGTCGTGATGATGGGCGCAGACTACTACGACACGCCAGCTCGGGCCGCGCGGCCGGAGCATCAGGGCGTGCCTGTCGGGATCGGTGCCGGCACCCGTATCGAACACGCCATCGTGGACAAGAATGCGCGCATTGGCGAGGGCTGCAGCCTGTCTCCGGCCGGCAAGCCCAACGAGGTCGACCATCCGCTCTACTACATCCGCGACGGAGTGCTCGTCATCCCCAAGGGGGCGGTGATCCCCAATGGGACCGTCATCTAGGCCTCGGGGAGTGCCGGCCATGGGATGTCACCGGCTTGTAACCTCGCTGCCATTGCGTAGCTTCCCGCCATGCCTACCAAGTCGCGCGTCATGGCAAAGATTCTCGTGGTTGATGATGAACCGGATGCGTTGGAGTTGGTCAGCTTCAACCTGAAGTCGGCTGGCTTCGACGTGGTAACGGCCGACAACGGTAACGAGGCGCTCAAGAAGGCCCGCCAACATGTGCCCGATCTTATCCTGCTGGACGTCATGTTGCCCGAGGTGGATGGCTTGGAGGTCTGCAAGCTGCTCCGCCGCGATCCCGCCACGGCGCCGATCCCCATCATCATGCTGACCGCGAAGGCCGGCGAGATTGACCGGGTGCTTGGCCTGGAATTGGGCGCGGAAGATTACGTCACCAAGCCCTTCAGCCCGCGCGAACTCGTCCTGCGGGTCAAAAATCTCCTGAAACGCCGCAATGTCTCCGAGGAGAAGCCCGACCAGTATTCCGTCGGCGACCTGTTCATCGACATCCCGCGGCACCTGGTCACGGTTTGCCGCAAACGGGTGGACCTGACCGCCACCGAATTCAAGCTCCTGATCACCTTGGCCTCCCGTCGTGGGCGGGTGCAGAGCCGGGAACAGCTCCTCCGCGATGTCTGGGAATACGACAGCCTCATCGATACCCGGACCGTGGATACCCACATGCGCCGGCTGCGCGAAAAGCTGGGTGATGCCTGTCGTTACCTCGACACGGTCCGGGGAGTTGGCTACCGGTTCGTGGAGAACTGACCGCGCTTGCGGCTCTCCACCATGCTTTGGCCATTCCTCACGTTTCTCATCCTGACATTTGCCGTGGTGGGAATCTCGCTGGCGTTCCGCCGGGGGCAGGCTTTGCGGGAACAGCTGCGCCAAGCTCAACTGGAGCTGGCCGACATCAGGGTGGCGCGCCATGCCGCCCTCACCGAGGAACAGACCAAACAGCAGACCGTCTTCAACAGCCTGGTCGAAGGGCTGCTGATCCTTGATGAAACCGGACGGATCCAGTTCGCCAATCCCACTTTTGAGCGGATTTTTGGCGTCGGCCCCGAAATCAGGGGCCAGTCGCTGTTGGAAAACCTGCGCTCGCCGGTGCTCCACGAAGTCGCCCAGGAAACCCTCCGGACCGGCCGCGTGACCGGCTTCGAGCTCGTCCTTCCTGGGGCCGCCGAACAGCTCTTGCAGGTCAATGCGACCACCTTCCGCGATCCCGACCGGGCGCACGCGGGCACCGTCTTCGTCTTTCACGACCTGACCCGCCTCAAGCAGCTTGAGAACTTGCGGAAGGAATTCGTCGCCAACGTCAGCCACGAGCTCCGCACCCCACTTTCGCTGATCAAGGGGTATGTCGAGACCCTGCTCGACGGCGCCAAGGATGATCCGGCCGTCGCCACCCGGTTCTTGCAGACGATCGAGAAACACGCCGACCGGCTGACCTTCCTGATCGAGGATCTCCTCACCATCTCGCGGCTCGAATCCGGCCAGGTGCTGATGAATTTCCAGACGCTCGACCTCCGCGGGCAAGCCCAAGCAGTGCTCGATGACCTCGCCAGCCGGGCCGCGGAGCGGCAGGTGCATCTGCTGAACGAAGTCCCCGCAGACTTGGGGGTGCGCGCCGATGGCGACCGCCTTCAGCAGGTGCTCTTCAACCTGGTGGACAACGCCATCAAATACGGCCGGGCCGGCGGTTGCGTCCGTGTCGGCGCTCGGCGCAAGGACGCGGAACGCGTCGAAGGCTGGGTGGCCGATGACGGCCCGGGGATCCCGGCCGAGGCGGGCGAACGGGTGTTCGAGCGTTTTTACCGGCTTGATCGGGCGCGTTCCCGGGATGCCGGCGGCACCGGATTGGGCCTGAGCATTGTGAAGCACATCGTCCAGGCCCACGGCGGTGAAGTGCGGCTGGAAAGCGAACCCGGCCGCGGCGCCACCTTCTACTTCACGCTGCCCGTCGGCCTAGAACCCCAGGAATCGGCCTGAGGAGGCATTTGCCACCGGGTGGTTGCTCCACGCCGGGAATGGTGGCTGCTAGTTTCCCTCCCTCCGCACCAGCTTCTGCACCCGATGGTTTTGCGAGTCGGCGACGTAGAGGTTGCCCTTGGAGTCGAAGGAGATCGCCCACGGGTTCGCAAACTTGCCCGGCGCGGCGCCGGCGCTGCCGATGATCTCGACCACTTGGTCCCGCGGGTCGAGCACGGTGATCCGGCTGTTGCCGAACTCGCAGATGAACTGGTTGCCGGCGGGGTCCACACGCACGTCGTAGGGGTAGCTGAATTCGCCCGGAGTGGAGCCTGCCTTGCCGAAGGCGCGCAAGAACTTGCCGTTGCGGTCGAACACCTGCACGCGGTGGTTGCACGAGTCGGCCACGAGCACCTCGTCGCGCTGGCCGATGCAGAGCCCTTCCGCCCGGCTGAACTGGCCGGGCGCGTCGCCGGGACTGCCCCAGACCGAAGTAGGGCAGGCTGCCAAGCCGCCCGATTCGTTGGTGGGGAATGAACGCACGGGCACGCATCCGGCAGGCGGGTTGGCAGCCTGCCCCACGGTGAACCGCTGCACACGGTCCACGAGCGTGTATTCGCTCAGGTAGAACTCACCATGCGTGTTCTGTGCCACGCCCCGCGGCAGGATGAACTCGCCGGCGTTGGTGCCCTTCACGCCCCATTGCCGCACGAGTTCGCCGTTGGTCGTGAAGTGGTTCACCCGCATGTAGTGCGGCTCGATGACGATGACGTGTCCCTCGTTGTCGAGGCCCATGCCCTTGGGTTTGCCCAGGTCGATCTGAGGCAGTTGCCACTGGAGCAGGAAACGCCCGTCGGGACTGAACTTCTGGATGCGGCCCGTGATGTCGGCGACGTAGAGGTTGTCGTCGCGGTCGCAGGTGAGGGAGCGCGGCTTGTTGAACTGGCCCGGCGCGACCCCGCGCGAACCGATGACCTGCACCGCCGAGAACAGCTTCGAATCGAGCGGGGTGGAGACGTTGGATGCGGTGTCCGGCGTGCAGCCGAGCAGCAGGGCCAAAACGACGAATGACGAATGGCGGATGACATTGCGGTGCACGGGGCGGCGGTTTTCCAGCGGCGGAGGACAGTTGCCCGCAGGAAGGTTGAACTCCACCCGTGAACCGCCAGTCCGAATGGGAGGCTGTGTGCGGGTTAGCCGTCGGTGTAGTGCGACACCCGCTTTCCCTTCACCCCAGCCCTCTCCCCCGGGGAGAGGGGGACGCTCGCTTCTGTCCTGTGTCTCCACCAACAAGACTGCCGAGGACCGCGGCGGGTGATCGAGTGAGAGCGTCACGCACGGCTGAATCGAAGTTCCCCGACGCGGCGAACCCATCGCACTGCCGACATTCTCCCTCTCCTCGGGGGAGAGGGCTGGGGTGAGGGGGAAGCGCGTCCAAGCGGTTAACCGCCGGGCCTGTTGTCGCCACGCGGCAGCCGAAGACTGGAGCACTGGCGCTCCGTCCCAGAACCATTTTAAGCTGTCGGCAAACTTTCCCATTCGTCATTTGGGTTGCGTCAGCCGCCGCACAGCAGCCCATGCCGGGAGCGGCGCCACGGCCAGACCGACCATCACCACGCACAGGGCGTTCACCTGCGCGCCGTGGCCGTAGTGGAGCAGGTTGAAGATGCGCAAGGCGAGCGTTTCGCCCCCGGGCGGCTGGATCAGCACTACGGTTTCGACATCCCACAGGCAGAGCAAATACACCGCATACCACGCCGTGATCACGCTTGGAACGAGCTGCGGCCAGATCGTGTCGCGGAACACCCGCCAGCGGGACGCGCCGAGCGAACTGGCGGCGTCGGCCAGCAACGGGTCGGCTGAGCGAAAGGCGCCCGCCACCACCGAGGCGCCGGGTGCGAAGTAGCGGATGAGCAGCGCCGCGCACACGATGCCAAGGCTCTGGTAAATCGCGGTGAATGCGGGCCGGTTAAACAGCGTGATCAGGACGACCCCGAGAAACACGCCGGGCAGCAGGAAGGGCACCCAGGCCAACCGGCCGAGCCATGACGAACCGGCGCCGGTTCGCGTTGGAAGGCGCCGGTCTTGCACGCTGGTCAACCCCACGGCGAGCAACGTAACTGCGGTCGCCGTGCCGCCGGCGGTTAGCAGGGTGTTGAGCAGCGCGGCATGACCGGCGGCCACGGCACCGGGAAGTTCGATCCAGGTGCGGGCGGAAACCGCGAGCCGGCCCAACGGAAAGACGAGCGCGAGGAGCAACCAGCCCACGGCAAAGGTGAGGCTGCCGTTACGCCAGCCTCCCAGTTGCAGCCCCAGCATGGGAGAAAGGCCGGCCTTGTGCAGTCGCGGCCAAACGAGGTCACGCCGACGCGACAGCCAGAGCAATACTACGGGCGCCAACAGCAGCGGCCAAGAGGCGCGCAGGGCGCCGGCGAGATCGAACTGGGTGTTGAAGCGGATCCAGAATTCCTCCGTGAACACGCGCACCTGAAACAGGATGGGCACGGTGAAGTTGGCGAGCGTCAGCGTGATGTTGATTACCGAGGCAACGATGAGTTCGGCGCGGGCCGCGGGCAGCAACAGGCCGCGCAGCAGGCGGGTGCCGCGCAGTTGTGGGTCGGCTTCGAGGAGTTCCGGCTGCAGTTTGGTCCAAGCCCCGAGCACGAGAAACGTGGTCAACGGCCACAGCAGGGAAGCCAATGTGAGCGCGGTCAGGAAGAGCGAACCCCGCTCGACCAACTCGGGCGACATGAGGCCGCGCCAGCCGGCGGTGACATCCAGCCACGCGTTGGTGGCGAGGAACGGCGGCAGTGCGAGGCAGGCGGCCGAGCATCCGAGGATGAATCCGCGTCCGCGGGACGCCGCCGCGACGGCCAGCGCCACGAGCAGTCCCGCGCCCAGCGCCAGCAGCGTTGTGCCGAGGCCGACTGCCAGCGAGTTGAGCAGGAGCGTGGGGCTCATGGTGGCGGCGGAAATCGGCTTGGTAAGGAGCCGATTGCACGGGCGTTGGAACGGCAGTCGCCGAGGCCCGGAGCGCGACTCTCCGAGTCGCGAGTGCTCTTTCTAGTCCAATAGATGGACGCCCGACGCGGCTCAGAGAGCCGCGCTCCCGTGGGTGCCGGGCTCGGCTGCAAGTAGCTGTCCCTCATCGCCGGAAGACCTCCTTGAGCTGTTCGGAGGCGCGTTCGAGGTCGCGAAGCAGGGCGGGCCAGTCGGGACGTAGCGTGTTGGTCGTGGGTGTCTCCGGTTCCAGCGCGGCGGCGGCGACGAGTTGCTCGCGGACGGCCGGGCTTTGCAGAAACTCGTAGAGCTTTTCGGCGGCGGGGTTGGGCGTCGGTTTCGCGACGAGGCCGAGTGTGTTCGGGATCAGCAGCGACTCGGGAAAGGTGGGCAGGGCGGTGAGGGGCAGGCCCTCGCGCTGGTCGGCGGTGATGTCGTCGGAATCGGTCAGGCCGATGAGTGCCTCGCCGCGGGCGACGCGTTTCACGACGTGGGAATTGCCCTCCTCAAGGAACGGCCGGTTGGCGGCGAGCGCGCGGCACCAGACCAGCCAGTTGGATTCGCCCCAATGCTGCCGCAGCGCGAGGAAGTGCGTGGCCGTGGTGCCGAAGAGCGGGAAGGCAAGGGAGACGCGGCCGCGGAAGGCGGCGTTCGTCAGGGCGGTGAAGGCGAAGTGATCAGTATTCAGTGCGTCAGTGTTCAGTGGGCGCGGGGACTGGCCGACTGAATACTGATTACTGAAGACTTCCGCGAAGCGGTCTTGCCGCACAACGAGCCGCCGGCTGCGCTGGCCGAAGGCGGTCCAGCCGTTCGTGGCGCGGAAGACGCCGGCGGTGCTGAGTTGGCGGGTGCGGAACTCCTCGTTGCCCCAGAAGACGTCGCAGACGGGATGGTCGCGCTCGGCGAGCAGGCGGTTGGCGAGGCCGACGGTCTTGACCGCCTCGCTGTCGAAGACGGACTTCACCGCGATGCCGGTCTGCTTCGTGAACTCGGCGAGGATGGGTTCGGCGAAGACCTGGTCCTGGGCGCAGTAGAGGATGACTGCACCGGACGATGCGGACGCATTGGAACAGCGACTGACCAAGACCGCACCGCCCAGCGTGAGGATCAAGATTGGCCAAGTGAGCCAGGCTTCAAAGGAGCTCCAACCATACCGAAGCATGTCCCGAAACCACGGGTCGTCTTTTCGAACTTTTTGCGGTTCTTCACTCACAGGAACACTGGTCAACGAACACTACGAGTCCGCGCGCAGCTGCCAAGGCGTGCGAAGCATCCGATGGCGGGACGTGCCGCATGTTTGGGTGGCCTTGATGTCGGGCGTTTGAATCGCTCCCTGAATTTGACGATTTCGCGCTCGCAGCTGCCTGATAATCTTGGGTTCAAAGGTCGAATATGGGAAATCGGTGTGCCATGACAGGAAGTCCTATTGAGGGTTGCGGCGATGCCATTTGGGACGAGGGCGAATGGATCAGTTGGGATTACATCAACCAGCAATTGGAAGGGCCCGTCCCGGAGGGCGGTCTGGTTGAGGACATGATCGCTCTCGCGAAGAGCTACTTGGAGGAAACGGGTCGGCATCTGACTATCTACGGAGAGTTGGGAGAGCACTATGCGGAAAGGCGATTTGGAATCGAACTACACTGTGACCCAAAGGCTCAAGGCTCAGACGGGCGACTAGGTGATGTGCTCGTAGAAATAAAGACC
This sequence comes from Kapaibacterium sp. (SeqCode), assembly GCA_044339945.1. Taxonomy (GTDB): domain Bacteria; phylum Verrucomicrobiota; class Verrucomicrobiia; order Limisphaerales; family UBA9464; genus CAIWAH01. Next base: position 10,038 of record JBIIUN010000001.1, on the reverse strand, counting down.
ATCTCCCCGCTTCGAGACAGCAGGCACGTAAGGGTCAAGAAGTCCGGCAACTTCGGATGCCTTGTCATTGTGAAGATTGATGCAGATTTCCGAATCGACGCGAAGCTCATCAAGCGAAGCGCGCTCGGGACACCGGATGGAGAATATTTCAATGTCTGCTGGAACGACTACCGTTGTGAACCGACGCCAATGAAGGACCGAGGAGCCGCTGGCTGAGTCGTTCACGCCGTCCTCCGGTGGAACCACCACCACTCGACCATCATCACGGCGAGGCCGGCCAGGGCGAACCAGCGCCAATATTCCAGATTGGCCCGCTTGAGCGTCGTGGCGGTGACTTCGCCGCGGCGGCCGAGGCTGAGTTCGTCGCGCGGCTTCAGGTTGCTTTCCACCGGGTCGAGCAGGTTGGCGGCGAAGGCGAGTTGGTTCGTGCCGAGCGTGAAGCGATAGACGCCCTGTTTGCCGGTGTCGCCGAAGACGAGTTCGCGCGCGGTGGCGTCGAGCGGGATGGTGCGCTCGGGTCCGCCGGGCGGCGTGATCTTGGCGGTGAGCGCGCCGGCACCGGGCGCGAGGTAGTCGCCGAGCGGCATCCGGAAGGCGTCGCCGGCGCGGATGGAGAACTGCGCGGCGGCGGAGCTGGCGGGGTCGAGCCAGTCCACCACGTTGGCGAGGAAGATCGGGTAGCTGATGCGCAGCGGCCAGGTGCTCTGGAGCGTGTCGAAGCCGATCCACACGATGCGCTGGCGGCCGAGTTCGCCGGCGAGCACGAGCGGCGCCTGTGGTGAATCCACCAGCGCGACGGCCCAGGTCGGCGTCTTCACGGCGAGGCTTTGGGCGATCTGCACGTTGTCGAAGGTCACGAAGCGCAGCAGCGGATGCGTGTTGCGCCAGTCCACGATGGGCGGGGCTTCGAGGGCGCCAATGCCGCCGTCGAACCAGTTGGTGTTGGCGACGTGGATGGCGAGCACGTTGCCGCCGGGCCAGACGGTGGGTGTGATGTCGTCCAGTGCGACGAGGTCGAACTTCGCATCGGCGTCGGTGAAGTCGGTGGCGGTGGCCAGCTCGACGTTCGGGCCGGCGCCGGCGAGCGCCTTTTCGAGGAAGCGGTTGCCCTTCGTCACGAGCAGCACTTTCACCGGCAGCGGCAGGCGGCTGACGACGCGGGCTTCGTTGTCCGCGGCCAGGTCGTCGGCGTGATTCAGCTTCACGGTGAAGACGCCGTCCTGCGGCTGGCCGGCGACGAAGACCACCGGCGTGGTGTTGGTCGGCCCGACGGTGATGGCCTTGGTCTCGACGACCTGATCGTCAAAACGGAGTTCCAACGTGGCGTCCACGGGGGTGAGGCCGTAGTTGGCCACGCTGGTGAAGATGGCCCGGCGGGTCGGGTCCTCGGGATTCGGCTTCACGTCGAGCGTGGTGACGGCGGCGTTGTTGCCGCGCGAACCGACGCGGTGGAACGACAGCTTGAGGTCCTTGCTTTCGAACTCGCTCAGGTCCACCCCCGCACCGTCGCTGAAGAGATGGATCTCCGCGCCGGCCCGATCGCGGGTCAGGGTTTCGGCGACGCGCAGCGCCTCCGCGAGGCGGGTAGGCGAATCGGTGACCTTGGCCGACTCGAACGCGCGGCGCAGGGCGGCCTTCTCGGACGTGGCGGACTGCTTCACCTCGGCGTTGGCGCCGGCGACCATCACGAGCATCTGCTGGCTGTCGTTGCCGAAGCCGGTCTTCAGGCCGTCCACGAGCTTCAGGGCGTCAGCGCGGGCCTTCTCGAAACGGCTGGGTGTTTCGTCGGTCGCTTGCATGGACGCGCTGGCGTCGAGGATGATGACTTGGAGCGAGCCTTCGCCGGCTTTCCCCGCGAAGTATGGGCGGGCAAGCGCGAGGACGAGCAAGAGAAGGAGCAGGAGCTGAAGGAGCAGCAGCCAGTTGTGGCGGAGCTTTTGGAACGGCGCGCTGGCCTGGGTTTCGGCGAGGAACTTCTGCCAGAGCAGCGTCGAGGGCACGAGCTTCACCACGCGCTTCCGCTTGAGCAGGTAAAACACCACCACCGCCGGGAGCGACAGCGCGAACAGGAAGGCGAGTGGGGTGAGGAAACTCACGAGGAAACGGTGGATTGAACAGCGAAGATGCGAAGGCGCGAAGGCGGGAGTGGGCAGGGGGAATTGGCGTCGGGAGCGCGGCTCTCTGAGCCGCGAGGGGCCAAATCACAGACTGCCGAAACCGTGGCTGTAAGAAGTGTGTTGCTGCCCGCACTCACCCCGGCCCTCTCCCCCGGGGAGAGGGGGCAGCCCGCGTTTGCCCCGAGACTCCACAAGCCGGGCGGCCGAGGACTGCGTCGGGTTTGCCCGGATGAAATGGCGCTGAATCGAAGACCTTCGCGTGACGACGAAAACACGCGTCGTGACTTTCTCCCTCTCCCCGGGGGAGAGGGCCGGGGTGAGGGCGGGCTAGCCACCCTTCTCCCCGACTTCACCGGTGTTGGACGCGCAAGGTTCATCACTTCGCCGGATTCTCTTTGCCGTAGTTCTTCGTCAGATACTCCACCAGGGCGGGCACGTTGTTCGTCGTGATCGGGGCGCCGAATTTGCCGCGCATTTTCTCCACGCCGGCCTGCCATTGGGCGCGGGTCAGCGGCGGCTGGGTCGCCACGTAGTCCGCAGAATGACAGAGCAGGCAGTTGTTCGTCACGAGGTCGGCGTCGGGGCCGGCGCGGAAGGCGGGCTGGCCTTCGGGCAGCTTCCACGCGTCGGCGGCGAAGGGGTTCTTCGCGGGCTCGACCGGGATTTCGGCGAGCGGCGCGGTGAGCACGCAGAAGGCCGCGACGAGGCGGCGCACGGCGAAGCGGGTGAGCTTGAGTCGGAGCTTAGGCGACATGGACGGAAATGGGTTCGACGCAGTTGCGCATGTAGCCGGCCGGATTCCAGAGCGGTTCCAGCGGCTGGGATTGGCCGAGGCGGTTCGTGGCCTTGGCCATCAGGGTGAGCGGACCGGCACGTTCCGGCGTGAAGGCGACGGTCCACTCGCGGAAGGCGAATTTGTCCACCGGCTTGCCGAGTTCCGCCGCGCGCCACGAACGGCCGCCGTCCGCCGAGAACACGACTTCGCGGATGCCGTGGCCGTCGTCGAAGGCGATGCCGCGGACCAGCGTCTGGACACCGGCCTTGAGCGTCGCGCCAGCCTCCACGCTCGTGATGAACGACCGCACGTTGAAGCGGGAGATCGGCACGGTGCGTTTGGGCGTAGTGCCCGGCTCGATGGCGGCGCACGGATCGTCGGGGATGCGGTAGCCGGGGTTCATGAAGAAGCCCTTGAACTCCGCGTCGGTGACTGTGATCTCGTGCAGGTGCTTGATCCAGTAGGTGCCGTAGTGGCCGGGCACGACGAGCCGCAGCGGGAAGCCGTTGAGCCAGGGCAGGGGCTCGCCGTTCTGCTCGAAGGCCAGCAGGATTTCCGGGTCCAGCGCCTGGTCCACGTCGATGGCCTTCAGGAAGTCCGGCGTCGCGGGCAGGAAGGGCGTGTCGAGGCCGTTGAAGGCGACCTGTTTCGCCGAGGCATCAAGTCCGGCGGCCTTGAGCACGTCTGCCAGGCGCACGCCGCGCCAGCGGGCGCAGCCCATCGCGCCGTGGCCGAGCTGACCGCCCTGCACGCGCGGTTGGAAGAAGCCGCGGCTGTTGCCGGAGCACTGGTTCACCGCGACGACCTCGGCATTCTCGAAACGCGTCTTCAGCTCCTCGACCGACAGCGTGAGCGGCGTCGCGACCTTGCCCTTAACCGTCAGGCGGAACTGGTCCGGCTGGAGCGCCTCGGGCTTGGGCGGCGAATTGGTCAGGTGATAGCGGACGTAGAAGGCGTCGTTCGGCGTGAGCAGGCTTTCGTTGAAGACGCTGAAGGGCGTCTCCAACTGCGGCGGCCGCGTGGTGAGCCGGATGAGCGGACGCTTCTGCGGATACTTCACCAGCGGCCGCTCGCCATTGGCGAAGGGCAGGGTGATGGAGTCGGCGGCGAGCCCGCGCGACAACGCCGCTGCGCTTAAGGCTGCGGTCATGCCTTGGACCACGAACGATCGCCGGCTCCATGCCGGATTTTGGTCGCTTCGATTCATGAAAGGGAGGTTGCGCCGAGGCCTTGGAGAAACGGAGAGATTTGAACAGCGAAGGCGCGAAGACACGAAGGTGTGCAAGTTTCTTCGCGCCTTCGCATCTTCGCTGTTCGCATCTGCGTCATGCCCACACCTCCGACGCCCGGAGCTGTTTCAGCAGCAGGTCGCCCAGGTCCGTGGCGCTGCTGACGCTGAAGAAACGAATGCCGCGGCCGGCGCAGTATTCGCGGAGTCGCTGGATGTAGTTGGCCACGGTCTGCTGGTAGGCCTTGAGCCGGTATTTGCCAAAGGTGACCTCCTGCTCGAAGCCCGATTCGGCATCCACCAGCCGCAGGTCGCCGAAGGTCGTCGGGTCGAGTTCCTCGGGCGCGAGGATCTGCACGCAGTTGATCTGGAAACCGCGTCCGACCAGCGCGGTCAGGCCAGCCTCGTAACCGGCTGGATCGAGAAAATCGCTGAGCACCACCGCGACGCCGGCCTGGCGGGCTTCCATCGCGCCGCGCTTGAGGGCACCGTTGAAGTCGGCCGTGCCGCCGGCGGTCAGGCCGGTGAGGTTCTGGAAGAACTGCATCGCGGACTTCTTGCCGCGGACGGAGCGCAGGGAGTTTTCGAAGGCCGATTGCCGATTGCCGATTGCCCGAGCGTCGGCGCCTTGGCCATTCGCAAATCGCAAATCGGCACTCGGAAATGTGTTCACCGTCACCCGGTCGAAGCCGCACAGGGCGACGTAGCCGACCGCGGCGGCCATCTGACGGGCGAAATCAAACTTCGAGAGCTCGCCGAAATTCATGCTCTCGCTGGCATCGAGGAAGATGCGGACCGGCAGTTCACGTTCTTCCTCGTAGAGCTTGAGGAACAGGCGGTCGAGGCGGCCGAAGAGGTTCCAGTCGAGGTAACGCAGGTCGTCGCCGAGGACGTAGTTCCGGTGGTCGGCGAATTCCACGCTCAGGCCGCGGGCCTTGCTGCGGCGCTCGCCCTTGAGCGAACTCTTGGCACGCCGCGCCGCGAGCATCTGGACCTGCTCAAGGCGGCGGAGAAGTTCTGGTGTCAGCAAGGCGCTCAAGGCGGGAGTGTGATTCTGGTGGCCGGAGGTTCGCCGAGACAGACCGGCAAACAAGGTCGGAGTTCGAAAGTGCTGCCAGATTGCAACTGGCAGGGCCGGCAGGCTTGGAAGGAAAGCGCATGGAGCAACTCGGTGCCGGGGGAGATCACCGCGGAAGGTTCCGTCGTGGCGCCCCTTTCAGCGGGCCTGGCTCCGCCGCGCGCTTAGCGGTTTCCGCCTTCCCTCGCCTTCGCGATGACGAAGTCCACCAGTTCCTGAGACCGGAAGAAACTCCCGAACATGTTGTGCCCCTGGCCCGGCAGCACGACGAGTTTTACCGCAGCCGCGGCGCTGGCCTCGCCATATTTGGTGGCGAAGGCGCCGGAGTTCGCCGGGAGCGGCACCACGGTGTCCACGTCGCCGTGCAGCAGGAATGCGGGCACGCCCGCCCGGGCGAGGAGGCTGGCGCGGGCCACGGGATTGAATTCGGCGGCGCGCTCGCCGAGTTCGGCCGCGGTGAGTCCGTAGGCCGGCGCGGCGCGGTCGAGTCCGGGATACGAGCGGAAGTCGAACACCGGGTAGATTCCAGCGAGCCCGGCCACGCGGTCGGGGTTCGCGGCGGCCCAACTGCCCAGCATCAGGCCGCCGCGGCTGCGGGCGAGGACACACGGCTTGGCAGCGAATCCGTGGCGTGCGGCCAGTTCCCGATACAGCGCGGCAAACGCCACGTGGCTGCCAGGACTGCCGTAGGCCTCGCCGACATCCACGCCCGCGACGGCGACGCCCGCGGCGAGGAAACGCTCGTGCATCCAGCGTTCCGCCTCGTCCGGATACGGCGGCAGCGTGGGCGCGTAGAGCACCCACGGTTGCGGGTTGGTTCGGAGGTTCGCCGGCGGCAGGAACACAAATGCCGGACGGCCCGCGACCTTGAGGTTCTCCGTGCGAGGCAGATTGAGCCGCGTGGCCGGGCTGGCCGGACCGGCGGTCGCCAGTTGCCAGCCCAACCACGGCGTCACCGCTTCCGCCCACTTCGCGCCGTGAACCCGTTGGCCTTTGCCGCTGAAGTGAACGCCCTTGCCGCCGCCGTCCCGCAAGTCGCCGGTGAGCGCGTCGGTGTCCGGACCGGGCAAGGCGATGCCGTCCCGCCAGAGCGCGGCTTGCGCGGCGCGGAGGTCGGGCGAACCCGGATCGTCGGGCGTGTGGTAGCTGACCTGCGCGACGAACCACGGGAACTCCCAGCCCACCGCGCGCCGCGATTCGCCGATGAGCTGTTCCAGAAACCTCCGGTAAAGTTCGCCCGGCAACGTGCGGGCCGGATCGGGCTGGTTCGCGTCCGATTCGCCCTGATGCCAGAGCACCGCCCGGAAGCCGTTCGGCCCGAGCTGCCGCAGCCGAGCCGTCAGGTTGGCGAAGAGCGTGCCGGTGCTTTCCCATTCGCCCGACGGGAGCTGCGTGACGTTGCCCGTGAGCGTGGGCGGCTGGCGGAATCGCGTCCCGCGTGGCAGCCATTCCCGCACGCTCGTTGCGCCGACGCCCACCGACACGAGGCCGATGGGCACACGGAAGTGCGCCGCCAGCGCGTCGCCGAATGGCGGCAGGAAACTTCCGCCCCCGCCCGACGCGCCCGGTTGCGGATCGCGGGCCGGTTGCCACGCCGTTCCGGAAAACGCCACGACCTGATCGCTCGCGGGCGACAGCTTCTCCTCGCCGTGGTTCGCCGAGTTCGACTGGCCCGCCACCACGAACACCTCGCCCACGCCGACATGGGCGACGTTTGTGTCCGCCACGGGCAAGCCGTCCCGCACCACCCGGAGGTTGAGCTGATACCAGCCGCCCGCCGGCGCCGCGAACTCACCGGCGAAGCTTTTGCCGTCGGCGCCCAGGTCAGCGACCCAACGCCAGGCGCGGTCGGCCGCGGCACCCGTCAACTGGACCTCCACGGACACCTTGCCCGTAGGTGCGTCGATGATTTGTCCCGCGACGCGAACGGCGCCGCGCTCGGCCGTGGCGCGTTGAAACACCTGGAAGTCCGCCGGGGTGGTTAGGTGGAGCGCTGCCGCCGCCCGTTGCGACATGAGCAAACCGAGGGCGAGGAGAAAAAGGATCCACGAACGTCGCGCAGCCAGCATTCCGGAAGCTGGCCGACGACCGAGGTCGATCGCAAGCGTGTCGCACATCCGCGACAGACCTGGAACCTACCCGGCCGCAATGGATCCCGGCGGTCAGCGTTGGTCAGGCCCGAAAGGCGCTCCCCCCTGAATCCAGCGGATCACGGCCATCACCTCGGAGTCCGAGAGCCGGTCCTTGCCTTCGGGAGGCATCGCTTCGTCGCGATCTGCCGGCAGCAGCAGCGCCTGCACGAGAGGACTCGTCAACGGCTCGCCGGGCACGATGGCCGCCTTCCCACTGGCCCCGCCCCGCAGGGCGGCTTCACGGTCGTCCAGGCGATAACGCGACTTCTGCTTCTCCGGACCGTGGCACTGGACACATTTCCGCTCGAAGATCGGCCAAATCGTCTTCTGGAAGACATCCGGGACAGCACCTGACGGTGCGACTGGCGAGGGCGTCGCCCCGAAAGCCTATTTGCCGGCGCCGGAGCCGCTGCGTCAGCCCGTTTCGGGACATTCCGGCAGGACGTTCGCCCCGGCTCAATGCCATCCGAGGGTGGCCATGCGGTCGTTCGACCTGCGCCTGACTCCAGCAACCAACCCCCGGGCACTCGGCCGGTGGTGGTGGAACCTGTTCGAGACGCCCGCAGAAGTGCGCTTTGCCGGCGGGCAGCTCGTGGGTGGGAATGACTTCGGTGTGTTTGTCGGCGCCCACGGATACTTCCCCACGGCCACCGGAATCCGCCACCAGAACCTCACTGGCGGCGAGGAGGACGAACGGGGCGATGTGACTGTGTCCGATGCGCTAATCCGGCCCCGCCCCGCTTTGCGCGCCGGATGAAACGGTTCTTCGGGCTCACCCCCAGCCAGTTCATCGCGAAGGCCCGGGTCGCCGCCGCGTCGCGCCTGCTGCGGGAGACGGACCAATCCGTCGCCGGCATCGCGCTGGCGTGCGGCTTCTACGACCACAGCGCCTTCACCCGGACCTTCCGTGCCCTGACCGGGGTGACCCCGACGCAGTTCCGGGCGGGTGGGGGTGCCAGGCTGTGACTCCGGCCAAGTCGCGGCCCCCCGGCGACTGCGCCCAACCACGGCAGCGGGTTCACGGACCGATCGCGCGGTAGAAGATGGTGTCGCTGGGCGGGGTGGCGTCCTCGAGCAGGAGTTCCCCGTTGGCGGCGGCGGTCCCGGCGGCCGCGGCTCCGGGCACGTCGGTCCACGGGCCGGCGATGGCCGCGGCGGCTTGAAGCCGGTGGGCACCCCCGGGGATGCCCGTCGCGATGAAGCGCCGTTCGCCGCCAGCCCCGGGCGCGAGTCGGAGCGTCAGGCCGGCCACGGGTGGCGTGACCGGGCCCACACCGGTGAAGAGGTAGGCCGCCCCAGCATCGCTGAAGCTGTTGTTGGCTTGGTTGCCGTTCACGCCGGAGGCGTTGCTGCCTTCCCCAGCGCCCCCGACGACCACAGTGTCGCCCGACACCGCCACCGCCCCGCCGAACCGGTCATTCGCCCCGGTATTGCTGGCCTTTAGGAAGGCCTGCTGAGTCCAGTCCGTGCCGCTCCGCACAAACACGTAGGCCGCGCCGGAATCGCCGGCGCTGTTGTCGGCCTGAGTCCCGGTGCCGCCCGTGGGCGGGGCGTTCACGCCGGTGGCGTTGCTGTATTCAAACGGCGCCCCCACGACCACCGTGTCGCCCGACACTGCCACCGACCCGCCAAACCGGTCACCCACGCCGGTATTGCTGGCCTTGAGGTAGGCCTGCTGGGTCCAGTCCGTGCCGCTCCGCACAAACACATAGGCCGCGCCGGCACTGAGGGCACGGTTGTTGCCTTGTCTGCCGTTCACGCCGGTGGCGTTGCTGGCTTCCTCGCGAGCCCCGACGACCACCGTGTCGCCCGACACCGACACCGACTCGCCGAAGAAGTCAGTCGCCCCGGCGTTGCTGGCCTTGAGGTAAGCCTGCTGGGTCCAGCCCGTTCCGCTCCGCACAAACACGTAGGCCGCGCCAGCACTGGAGGCGCTGTTGTCGGCTTGGTTGCCGTTCACGCCGGTGCCGTTGCTGGCTTCATAGCTAGCCCCGACGACCACCGTGTCGCCCGAAACCGCCACCGACTCGCCGAAGAAGTCATGCTGCCCGGTATTGCTGGCCTTGAGATAGGCCTGCTGGCTCCAGTCCTTGCCGCTCCGCACGAACACGTAGGCCGCGCCGGAATCGCCACCGAGAAAGCCGTTGTTACCTTGGTTGCCGTTCGCGCCGGTGGCGTTGCTGTCTTCCCTAAAGGCCCCGACGACCATCGTGTTGCCCGAAACCGCCACCGACCCGCCGAAGAAGTCACCCACATCGGTATTGCTGGCCTTGAGGTAGGCCTGTTGGGTCCAGTCCGTTCCGCTCCGCACAAACACGTAGGCCGCACCGGCACTGGGGGAGCTGTTGTCGGCTTGGTTGCCGTTCACGCCGGTGGCGTTGCTGGCTTCCTCGCGAGCCCCGACGACCACCGTGTCGCCCGACACCGCCACCGACCCGCCGAAGAAGTCACCCACATCGGTATTGCTGGCCTTGAGGTAGGCCTGCTGGGTCCAGCCCGTGCCGCTCCGCACGAAGACGTAGACCGCGCCGGCATCCCTGACGCTATTGTCGGCCTCGTTGCCATTCACGCCGGTGGCGTTGCTGGCTTCACTGGGGGCCCCAACGACCACCGTGTCGCCGGACACGGCCACCGACAAGGCGAACCAGTCATTCGCGCCGGTATTGCTGGCCTTGAGGTAGGCCTGCTGCGCGATCGGATCGGTGGTG
>JBIIUN010000404.1:0-4624 GCA_044339945.1 Kapaibacterium sp. (SeqCode) | reverse complement strand
CAAGATCGACCGCCAGACGGTGCCGGAGCTGCGCGAGATCGCGGCCCAGTTCACCGCCATCCAGGCGCAGATGGACAAGGCCGACCAGGGCCTGAACCCGCTCGGGCTCGCCAAGGGCGTCGTGCCGTTCGACCTCGACCCATCGCTGGTGGACGCCGGCATGACGCAGTTTGAGCAGGTGGCCGAACGCGCAGTGGACAGCCTCAAGAACACCATGGTGGCGTTCAACGAGCTGAACAGCCTCAACCAGGCGCTCCGCAACACGGCGGACACGACCGACGGCTTCTCCGCCGAGGTGGACGCGCAGGAGCACGACTACAAGAACCGGCTGATCGAGGCGTTCGGTTATCCCTACGTCGGCGACATCGGTCCCGGCCGCACCTACCCGAGCGGCTATGATGGCCCCGACCTGGTGCACTTCATGTATGTCGCCACCCGGGAGATCAGCTCCACGCAGGCCGCCCCGAGCGAGGCGTTCGTCGGCCTGATCAACGGCCTGAAGAAGGAGGCCGAGAGCTACAACCTGAAACTGGGCAGCCAGGAACTCCTGGAGGACCCGGCATCCTTCGAAAGCCCGGACGCGCCGCAGGATGTCACCTATCCGTTCTCCGCCTCCGGCTACGCCTTCGAGGCGCCGGCCACCTGGGGCCAACGCCGGGCACCCGGTGAAATCCAGACGGCCATCTCCGACCTCGTGCAGGCGGAAGCCCGGCTCAAGCAGGCGATGCGCAGCTACGACAACCTCGTGCGGGACATCGACGAGACGCTCAACGGCATCGACGGCGAGATCGACCTCGAGGAGGAGGACCTCAAGCTCCAGCGCAAGTCGCGCGACACGCAGATGACGCTGAGCAAGGCCGTCCTCGGGCTCCAGACCTTCCAGCTGGCCATGGCCCGGGCCGAATCGGCGACGGAAAACCTCGCGCAGGACATTGCCGAGGCGATTCCCAAGTCCTTCGTCGCCGGCGGCATCGTGGTCGCGGGCATGGCGGCGGGCGGCGGTGCGGTCGTCGGCGGTGATCCGGGCGCCCCGGCCCGCAGCGCGATCCGCGCGGCCGGCAACTTCGTGGCCGAGAACATCCTTGGCATCGCCCAGGATCTGGCCGAGGGCACGATCAACGGCCTCGAACTGGCCAAGGAAAGCGCTGAGTTCCAGTCCGGCATCGATATGGCCGAGACCACGCTCAAGTATGAGCACCAGCAGGGCGTGAAGGAAGTCCTCGCCAAGCTCCGCGAGGAAGCCCCGCTCCGGATGGAAATCCTGACGCAGCGCGAGGTGGTCCAGCAGACCGCCGGCCGGCTCCAGTCCACCATCGCCGCGGCCCAGCGCGTGCTGGAGGAACGGCTCGCCTTCCGCAAGAAGGTGGCCGGGCAGGCGACCAAGCTCCGCTACAAGGACATGGCCTTCCGCATCCTGCGCAACGACGCGATCCAGAAGTATCGCGCGCAGTTCGACCTCTCGGCCCGCTACACCTACCTCGCGGCGACCGCGTATGACTACGAATCCAACCTCCTCGGCAGCGACGGCAACACCGGCCGGGCGTTCCTGACCGACATCGTCCGCCAGCGGGCCCCCGGCGCGATGGTCGAGGATGTGCCGGTGCTCGGCAGCCAGGGCCTGGCGGCGCCGCTGGCCCGGATGCAGCAGAACTTCAAGGTCATGAAGACCCAGATGGGCTTCAACAACCCGCAGACGGAGACGGGCCGGTTCTCGGTGCGCCGCGAACTGTTCCGCCTGCAGGCCGCGGGCGCCGAGGCCGACCAGCTGTGGCGCGCCAAGCTCAAGGCCGGCCGGGTGGCCGACCTGTGGAAGCTGCCCGAGTTCCGCCGCTTCTGCCGGCCCATGGCGCCGGAAGCCCTCGGGGCCCAGCCCGGCCTCGTGCTGCGGTTCCCGACCACCGTCACGTTCGGCCTGAACTTCTTCGGCTGGCCGCTGAGCGGCGGCGACAGCGCCTACGACCCGACCCAGTTCGCCACCAAGGTCCGCTCCGTCGGCACCTGGTTCTCGGGTTACGACGGCAACGGCCTCTCGGTCACGCCGCGCATCTACCTGGTGCCGACCGGCGCCGACGTCCTGCGTTCGCCCAACGGCGACAACTTCGAGACCCGGCTCTGGCGCGTGGTCGACCAGAAGCTCCCGCTGCCGTTCCCGATCCAGGCGGCCGACCTCCGCAAGCCGGAGTTCATCCCGAGCAACGACTCGATCGGCGGCGGGTTCGCCGAGATCCGGAAGTTCTCCAGCTTCCGCGCCTTCCACGACGGCGGGGACTTCGAACAGTCCCAGGCCGTGACCGACAGCCGCCTGATCGGCCGTTCCGTCTGGAACACCGAATGGCTGCTCATCATCCCCGGCGGCACGCTGCTGAACGACGGCAACCAGGGACTCGACGCCTTCATCAACTCCGTTTCCGACATCAAGCTCTTCTTCCAGACCTATGCATACTCCGGCAACTAACCCTCGCCCCCTCGCGGCCCTGTGCGCCGGCGGACTGCTGCTGGCCGCCGCCCAGGCGGGCATCCCCGAGCCGTTCAACCTCGTGTTCGGGCAGATCAAGCTCGGCACCAACATCGTCACCCGGGCCAACGGCCAGGTCGTGGTCGAGGCCCGGCGGCTGCCCAACGCAGCCTCCAGCGCCATCGCCCGCTACGTGATGGGCTCCGAGCCGTCGGCAGGGGACTTCTACGCCCTGCGGATCAAGCTGGAGAGCGCGCTCGCGGGCAGTCCCGCGGCCGCCGGCTCCGCCGAGAACGGCACGGTGCTCTACCTCACCGTGCTCTCGGGCGGCAGCGTCCAGGACCAGCTCGAATACGCCGTCGGCCCGCGCGGGACTGTCCGACGCCTCGACTTCGGCAACATTGACTCCGACCGCGACGGGCTCTCCGACGGCTGGGAACAGGCCTACCTCTACAGCCTGAAATACGGCCCGAACGACGATCCCGACGGCGACGGCGAGAGCAACCTGGCCGAGTTCACCCAGGGGCTGAATCCGCTCAAGGCCGACTCCCGGCACCCCGCGGACATCAATCCCGCGGACAACCGGCTGACCATCAAGGAAATCTCCGACTACTACACCGCGTGGAAGAACGGCCGCACTTGGTCGCGCGGTCCGGTGCCGATTGAGGTCGATTACGTGACCCGCGCCACCTTCATCTGGGAAAACGGCGAGGTTTACCGGTTTGATTCCTCCGCTTCGTCGGCCCCGCTGTGGTGGGTGCCCGCCGGTGGTGCCGGGACGAACGCCGAGGAAGGCTCGGCGCTCGCGTCTGCGGACCAGAAGTCGGCCGACTCGGCGCCCGCAGCCGCGGCGGAGACCCCGGCGCCGGCCGCGGGCAAGCGTTCCATCGCCCGCGCCGGCGCACCGGCCCGCGCCGCCGAAACCAACCGTGTGGATCCCCTCATGATCGTCACTACCCACGCGCCGGAGACCTACCTGCCCGGATCGGTCATCACGATCACCAACGACGTGACCGTGCTTACCGGCCTGCGCACCTACGCGGTGGAGCACTTCCCGCCGGCGGGCTGGGAGGTCGTCGCCGTCGGGCCCGGCGGCGTGTTCGACGAGGAGAATTCCCGCGTGAAGTGGGGCCCGTTCTTCGACAAGCAGCCGCGCCAACTGACCTACCAGGTCCGCGTGGCCGCGAACCAGCAGGGCGGCGTGCCGCTCACGGGCCGCAGCGCCTTTGACGGCCACCTGGTGGATCTCGCCGGGAGCGGCCAGATCATCGAGCTGCCCACCGTGCCGGGCGAACTCACGTTGCTCCCCGGCGGTCGGCCCGACGAGTGGAACCTGCGGGGCGAGGCGGGCCGGAGCTACCGACTCGAAGTCAGCGCCGATCTCCAGTCCTGGACCGAGCTCGGCGTCGTGACCGCGGCGACGGATGGCTCGGTGCGGTTCAGCGATCCCGAGGCGGCGGCCGGCCAAGGTGGGCGCTTCTTCCGGGCCCGCGTGGTCCAGTGATTGGGCAGTTGCCGCCGGGCAAGGGCGTGGCCCAACCTGCGGCGACCAATCCAAATGCAAACCTTCAGGCTTGTCGCAGTCCTGGCCGCCGTGCTGCTCGCCGGCGGCCTTTGGCTCAGTAAATCAGGCGATCCCAGGTCATCCGTCCCTCCGGCGGTGGCCGGGGCCGCGCCCGGTCCGGCCACCGCCAAGCGCCTGGATTTCCAGCAACTGTCCGACGAATGGAGCCGGGGCTGGCTGGCCCCGGAACGGGACGCCCAACGCTGCGAGTCCGTCGTCGTTTGGTGGTGGGATCAGTCCCGGGTGGTTTCCAATGCCTGGGACGTGTTCGCCGGGATCGAGATTCCGGTGGTCCGGGCGCCGCAGCCTGCGGGCGCCGTGACGCCCTTGGCTGACGGCTGTTTCCGCCAGGCCTTGCGGCCGGCGGACCAAGATTTGGCCGCCGGGGGGCTGCGGGCCGCTGTTCGCCAGTGGGAACAGCTCGGCTGGCGGGTGGCCCAATCCGAGTGGCGCCTGGTGCGGTATGATCCGGCCGCGACGGGCCCCACGAGCCGGTTGTGGACGGAATTTCACCTGAACCATACCGCGTCCGGCCGACGGGGAATCCTGCGCGGGCATTGGGAATTGGCGTGGGAACCCTTGCCCCCGGGCAACGGCACGCCCCG
>JBIIUN010000402.1:0-4636 GCA_044339945.1 Kapaibacterium sp. (SeqCode) | reverse complement strand
GGAACCGTCGTGATAGATGATGTCGTTGGCGAAGCTGGTGCCACTGACCTGAAAGATGACGTCCTCGTCCGCCACATTGAAGCCGCCGTCGGAGTCCTTCGTAAGCGTGGTGGCGCTGCCGACTCCGAAGAGCTCACCCACGGTGGTGAGCCGGCGGATTTCGATCCCGTCGCCAGCGGCCAATGAGCTCGCGGGAGTCACGGCGCCCGACAACTGATTGACCAGCGTAACCTCGTCGTCGCCGTTGCCGGAAATGTAGAACCAGTCGCCTTGGTTACCCGGCGTCGCGGAAGCGTCGGAGGTCAGGACCAGAACGTATTGGTGGAAAGTATCCTGAAGGCCGAGCGCACTGGCCGTCCAAAACGGGGAACCTGTCACCCGCACGGAGGAACCCGAAACGGACATGACCTTGCCGGAGTAGACCGGCTTGGAATGCACCGGCGCCGAGAAGAAGTTGGCGCCAACGGTGAGGGACAACTTGTGGGCTCCGCCAGAGGCGCTCTGGGCCGCCTCAAGGGGCAGCGCAGCGGCGCAAGCCGCCGCCAGCAGCCAAGCGGCAGGTGCGGCAAAACGAGGGGAATTAGACATGGTGAGATAGATGACAACTGTGGTGAGACTGTGCGGACCAGCCCCACGGCCAATCCACGGGCTTAGCATAAATCAGCCGGCGCGCCCCGAGGCGACATTACGATTGCTACATGTCGGCAGCGCACTCGTAGCGCCGGTGATTCAACCAGGTCACGGCAGCCGTCATTGTGATGACGGCCCGGTTACGACGCCCACATTTAGTCATTCTCCTGAGCGGATCACTTCCACATCTAATTGCAGTCGAGTGTTTTATAGGACGACCTAGGCCACTTCACGTCGTCACCTATTTGTCATTTTCCACGAGGAGAAACGGATTCAGACGGGTTTCGCCGTTGAATCGGAGCTGAGTGGCCGAAAGCGCGGACCTGCCAATCAGGGGAGCTTTGCGGTGGTTCGGTGGTTGGCCCCTGCATCGTCACCGGGTTATTTTTGGCCGAAATTGGCCTGACCGGACTGATTGGGAACCATTCAGCGAAACGTTGGCCAGTCAGGTTAGTTCGCGATGACAGTGACGTTCGTGCAACATACTCGACCGGAACAGCGTGATCGCTTCTCCAAGTCGTTACCGCCGCGCCATCCCAGCGAAGCCATTGGACTTGCAGTCTATCGGCCGTTTCCGAATGAACGTCACACAATCAGGGGATTCGATAGCCCGCACCCGGCTGATGCCGGGAGATCCGCTGTGCGAAGAGGTGTTCACGTCCTGTGCCTTGCGGCTGAGCTTGGCTGCCTGGCTGGCTGGCCGGCCGGCCTTCCCGAATCCAGTGGATCACTTGGATGGCTTGGCGACCCGGTCAGAGCGGTTGTCGCTGATCCCCACGGACCCGGTGGAGTGCTTGGCCTTGTTGGCTCACTTGCAGCTTCGACGAGCTCACGAAACCGGTTGGCTGCGGTCCTCCCAAAGCGTCGGGGTGCTCTCGGTGTGGCTTTTCCTCCGGGTCGCCGATTTGCCAACACCGTTGGACTGCCTGGAGATCCACGGGGAACTCCGTTGGCGCCAGTCTGCGGTCCATGCCGCCCGGGTTTCCGCGGCTGCGCGCGGCTGGTTGCTGGCGGACCTACTGAACCGCGGCACCCATGGTGCGTGGCGAGGGTCTGGCAGCGCGTGAGGCATCGGTGGCGGGATGCTCCATCCCATCAGAACTGATACACCAAGCTCAGGCTGAACACCCGGCCGCGCCGGTAACGGCCGAACACCGGCCCATCGGCGCTTTCCCCGTAGGTGCGCAGAAAGGGCGAGTCGAGCAAGTTGCGGGCAGACAGACGAATCTTGAGGTCGTGCCGCACCCGCTGTTCCACGGTGGCATCGAGCTGAACCGGCGGGTGCTCAAAGATGTCGGGCGTGGTTGGGCTGGTGAGGAAGATCCGTTCCCCGGTCAGGTTCGCCAACATGCTTACGGTGGTGGCCGTCACCGGATTCTCGTAGGTCAGGTCGAGGTTGACGATGTAGGGCGATTGGTCGAACAGGGGCCGGGTCGGTTCGGTGTCCGGAAAGGAGCCCGCCTTGTTGATGTATTCGACGAAGGTCAGTTCCACCTCGGACCGGATCAGCGCGGCGTTCACCCCGACCGTGAAGGAATCCAACAGGGGATCGACGAAATCGAGGCGCTTGCGGGCTTCGAACTCGAGGCCGCTCACTTTGCCAAGCTCCCGGTTTTCGAACGATATCTTGGCGTCCGTGAGGCTGAGGTAATACTTCTCGATCGGGTTCTGGATCTCCTTGGAGAAGACACTGACGGAAAGCACCTCGCCCGGCCGGGGAAACCACTCGGCCCTCAGGTCAAAGTTGCGGATGGAACTGAGTTTCAGGCCGGGATTGCCCACCACCAGTTCGTCGCCCAGCGGATCATAACTCTCATACGGTGCAATCTCACGGAACGTCGGCCGCGCGATTGTCTCGGACCAGTTGGCCCGGAGGTTGACGTCAGGTGCCAGTTTCCACAGAAAGCCCAGCGCGGGGAGCACATCCGTCTGACTGATTTCAGCGTCCTTGTCGGTGATGTCGGGGGACGGCGTCTGCCCGGTCACCGTGAGTTTGGTCGCCTCCAACCGAGCCCCGCCGATGAGGTGGAAGCGGCTGACCAGCGGCAGGTCCAGCATCGCGTAGGTGGCCCGCACCTCCTGTTCGCCGTCGTAAGTCTGGGTGCCGTTGCCGGTCGAGATCGGGCGAGTGATGGCGTAGGTCTTGGTGAACGGCGGCACCGGCAACGAATTGGTGATGATCCCGAGGTTCCTGGGGGCGAGGTAGGTGTTGGGATCGTCGTTGAATCCCCACCCCGACTGCCCGGGGAAGGTGAACGTCCGTTCGTTGAAATTTCGCTCCGAGACACTGCCCAGCAGCCCCACCTTGAATTCCGCTGCGTCTCCGCTCCACTGGTCGAACGGAATCCGGAGGTCTGCTTTGCCGTTGCGGTTGCTCTCCTCCAAGTCGCGGAAAACCCGCTGCGGCTGGAATGGCACGGGCAAATTGTTGGCACCAAACGCGACGTCATAGGTGCCATCCCCCCGGTCGGTCCGCCCATAGTTGAAGTAGCGGACGTCCGGCTCCTGCTGGGCGGTTTCCGACATCGAGCCCAACCATTCGAGGTTGGCCGGCAGCGCGGCTTCGAAGCCATGCCGCCCCTTGAGCTGGAAATTGGTCAGCGACCGCTCCGTCCAGTTGAGCACTTCGCGGACGATCTTCTCTTCCGGCCGGTTGTTGCTTCCATCCTCCAAGACCGGTGATTCCCGGTGCCGAACCTGATCTTCGGCCGACCGGTTGTGAAGCACGCTGAAGCCCAGTTCATGTTCCGGCGACAACTGCCAAGCCACGGAGCCGGTCAGCGACCAATCGACTTCCATCCGGCTCTGGGTGTCATCATAGATCACGAGCGGAACCAACCGGTCGTCATAACGGGCCTGCACGCCGCCCGCATAATGGTTGAACGCCCGGGAGTAACTCATGCCGCCGAAGACGCCGAACGGCCGGTCGGCGAGCACGGTCGTTTCGCCGAAGGAAAAGGAGAACGAATTGTTGATCGGCGAGTTGCCCCGAATCGGGCCAAACGCCGGATTGAAGGCCGCCGCCCGATTCAGGGCGACCTGTGCCTCCTCGGGGGTCTTGAACGGGCCATTGAACAGGCTGCCCGCTTCCGGCCCGAGGCCGGCTGGCATCTGGCGGGTTCCGTCATCCATCGCCGTCCAATCCGATTTCCCGCCGTCGTAGGTCAGAAAACTGTCGTTCAGGCTGGCCTGCGTGTTGTAACCGACCCCGAGGCTGAGTTCGGCAAACGGCTTTTCCGGGAAACTCTTCGTGACGATGTTGATGGCACCGCCCGCAAACCCACCCGGCTGGTCCGGCGTGAAGGTCTTCGTGGTGACCACCCGGTCAATCATGTTCGCGGTGAACATGTCGAGCTGCACGGACTTGCGGTAGGCATCGGCGCTCGGCACGTCCGCACCATTGAGGACCGTCGTGGTATAGCGATCACTGAGTCCGCGGACGACCGCCACCTTGCCGTCGACGACCGAGGCGCCGGTGATCTTGGCCACGACTTCACCGGCGTCGCGCGCCGCTGAGCGGGTAATCTGCTCCCGGCTGAAGGAGTCCTGAACCGTGACCGAGGACTTCCGCTCTTCCAACACCGACTCAACAGTGCTGGGTTTGGTTGCTTCCGCGGAGAAGGCGCTGGGCGCGGTGGTCGAAGGCACCACGGTCGCCGGCGCCTTGGTGCCGGTGCCCGGCTTGGATTGTGCCTGCACCACCGGGGCCCGCTGCGCTCCCGGTTGCCGGACATCCGCGCCAAAAGCGCTGGCGCCGCCAATCGCCGGGGCATTGGGGTCGGCCGCCTTGACGGTCGGCGGGGCGGTCGTGGGCGGCGGCTCGTTGGACGGTGGCGGAGGCGCGTCGGTTTTGGCCTGGGCCACCTCTTCCTTGGACGGCGGAACATCCTTGGGTGGCTCCGGCGGTTTTTCGTCGGGCTTCTTCTCCGGCCTCAGCGCGGTGATGGGGATGAACCGGTTCGGAATCAGGCCCGTCTTGGCGGCAACTACGAAGATGACCACGATG
>JBIIUN010000401.1:0-4638 GCA_044339945.1 Kapaibacterium sp. (SeqCode) | reverse complement strand
ACAATCCCGACGGCATTTCCGCCGCCAGCCGCCGCCAGATGCTCGACCGCCTGCGCGAGTTAAACGAGTTCGAGCGCGACCGCCTGGGCGACGCCGACCTCGACACCCGCATCGCGCAATACGAGATGGCTTACCGGATGCAGAGTTCCGTGCCCGACGTCACCGACCTGTCGAAGGAAACCGAAAGCACCTACGAACTCTACGGACCCGACGCGAAGAAGCCCGGCACCTTCGCCGCCAACTGCCTGCTCGCCCGCCGCATGGCCGAACGCGGCGTGAAGTTCATCCAGCTTTACCACCAGGGCTGGGACCAGCACGGCGGCCTGCCCAACGGCATCCGCCAGCAGTGCAAGGAGACGGATCAGCCCGCCGCCGCGCTCATCACCGACCTCAAGCAACGGGGCATGCTCGACGACACGCTGGTCGTCTGGGGCGGCGAATTCGGCCGGACCAATTACTCGCAGGGCAAACTCACCGCCACCGATTACGGCCGCGACCATCACCCGCGTTGCTTCTCGATCTGGATGGCCGGCGCCGGGATCAAGCCGGGCACGACCTACGGCTCCACCGACGACTTCGGCTACAACGTCGCGGAAAACGGCGTTCACGTGCACGACCTCCACGCGACCATGCTGCACCAACTCGGCGTGGACCACGAACGCCTGACCTACCGCTTCCAGGGCCGCGACTTCCGCCTGACCGACATCCACGGGAAGGTGGTGAAGGGGATTCTGGCGTGAAGACTTTCCCACGAGGCGGGCTAAACTAACTTCACGTCACATGGAACTGCGGGATGCCATCTTTGCGCCGACGCTGGCGCATCGCCTCGGCGAAACGGTTCACTTGTCACCGCTGCACCGAAAGCTGCTTCGCGCCAGTGGCTCGGATGGGCGGTTGCCTCAGTGGCTCCTGAAAGTCGCAATTGAACGCGGTGCCAGCCACTATCGCCGTGATTTCGATCTGGCCTTACCGCCGGACAACCCTGCCCTGACCAACGAGGAAATTGGCGTCGGCCTGTGCCTGGGACAGATGCCCGACGATCCGACCCTGATCCGGGCGGCGGTCCAACTGCTGTCTTCCCCCACCACCGACATCGCCCGCCTGTTGCGGCTCGCGCGTGAGGAACGCACGGAAACCGTGCTGCGGTATGCCGCCGATGCCTGCCTGAAAGTTGACCCCGCGTTAGAGCCTTGGGCCTCCGTTCGTCGGGAACTCCGCGGCCGACGCGAAGTTCCCGACGGCCGGCTTCCCCATTGGAGCCGCTTTGCCGCCCTGATTGGCCTGACCCGCCACGGCATGGCTCCACCCGCCTGGATCATGCGCCGTGAACAATCCTGACCTGATCCTGCGCACGCTGGACCGGCACCTGAAGCAGCCGGTCGAACTGACGCTCTACGGCCGAGCGGCGTTTGCGCTGGGGTTTGCCGAACGGGAACCGCATCACGAGGCAACCCAGGACGTGGATGCCATCATCCCACTGAATCAGATTGAAGTCCTACGGGCCGACGAACAGTTCTGGGATGCCCGGGACGCAACCAACCGGGAACTGGAGCCGCTCGGCCTCTACATCACGCATTTATTCGGCGAGGACCAAATCTTCCTCCGACCAGATTGGTTGCGGCGGCGTATCTCGATCGCTGGCGAATACAAATTCATCCGGCTCCTTCGACCAGCCACCGTGGACCTCATTCTCACCAAGATGATGCGCGACGACGCCCTGGACCTGGACGACATCCGCTTCCTGCTGCGGCACGGTTCGGTAGACCGGGAAGAGTTGCAGGCTGCCTTTCAGCAGGTGCGTCTCCCAGAATTGGAAGAATTCCGATACATCTTTGATCGGGTCAAACCCAAGGTGCTTGCACTGATGGAGGGAAAGCCACTTCAGCCATGACTCTCGCCAACAAATCCCTCGTCATCATCGGCGGCACCAGCGGACTGGGGCTCGCGGCGACGCGGGCCTGCGTGCGTGCCGGGGCCCGGGCCGTAGCCGTCGGACGCGATCCGGACAAGGCGGCCGCAATCGCGGTGGAACTCGGCGACTCCGTCCGGGTGCTCGCCGCCGACGCCACGGACCCAATGACTGCCGAAAAGGCCATCGCGCTGGCGGTTTCGGAGTTCGGCGGCTTTCACGGACTTTACCACGTCGCGGGCGGCAGCGGACGCCGTCGGGGTGACGGCCCGTTGCACGAAATCACCGACGAGGGCTGGGACTTCACGCTCCAACTCAACCTGACCTCGCTGTTCAACTCAAACCGCGCCGCGCTCCGGCAGTTCCTGAAGCAGGGCACCGGCGGCAGCATCGTAAACTGCGGTTCGGTGCTCGGCTTCTCGCCCTCGCCGAAGTTCTTTTCCACGCACGCCTACGCCGCCGCCAAGTCCGCGATCATCGGCCTCACGAAGTCGGCGGCCGCCTACTACGCGCCGCAGAACATCCGGCTGAACGTGCTCGCGCCCGCGCTGGTCGCGACACCGATGTCCCAGCGCGCACAAGGCGACGAAGCCATTCTGAACTTCATCAAGACCAAGCAACCGCTCGACGGCGGCCGTATCGGTCAGCCCGAGGATCTCGACGCCGCGGTGGTCTGGCTGCTCTCGGACGAAAGCCGATTCGTCACCGGCCAGGTAATCGCGGTGGATGGCGGGTGGAGTGTCAGTGAGGGGCAGTTCGAAAGTATTCAGTGATCAGTGGTCAGTAATCCGTTTCGTCATGCCAACTACCATTTCCCAAAACACTGCCCCCTGAATACGGATTGCTGGCTCGGCCTCGACCCCAGCAGCACCAGCGTCAAAGCCGTCGCCGTCACGCCCGCCGACGCGATGCGCGCGAAGTTCCCCGAAGCCTTCGCGCCGGCGGTAGCGGCTTGGGACGGCCCCATTCGCGGGGAACCTGTCCGCCCCTTCACCGATTCGCATCGGGACAGGATTCCCATGGGGGCGCTTCCTTTCCTGGCAAGACGACGGCGGTGGCCGGGGTTATGCCAAGGCACAGCCTGGGACACGCGGCCGCAGAAATTGCGCTCGCCTACCCTGCGCCAACATGGTTCAACACCGCCCGTTGGCGGCACCGGTAGCTCAATTGGATAGAGCATCTGACTTCGGATCAGAGGGTTCGGGGTTCAAGTCCCTGTCGGTGCACCAATCCCGCAAGGGGGCCGCCCACTCGGCTTAGTTTGGAAACTCCAGTTTCAGCAGCGGCGTTGGTTTCGGGATCACTTTCCAGTTTTCGGTCGATGGTTCCGGACCGAGTCGGATACCCCAACGTCGGAGAAAATCGCGGAACATGGCCCTGAGTTGACGCGGTTGCGACTCCCGGTTGGTTCCGCCGTGGCGTCCCCACAGCCACAGGGTTCCGTCCCCCGTCAACGCCGTGGTGGTGTAACCTCCGGTCCAGACACCGCGGCAATCGGAAATCCCGGGAATCGGGAGCGAAGCGCCCGGATGCCGGCTACCGCCCCCGCTGCCCGCGGTGCTTCCGTCGGCAAACAAGCCTTCCGCGCGTTGGCCTGACACGCTGAGTTCACCCGCCTTTGTCCGCAGATACAGCACGGTCATGCCGGTGACGGGAACGGTTCCCTCGGCCACCTGGGCGCAGAGGAAGAGGTTCGACCGGGACAGTCCCGGCTGACCGTGGAAATGCGTCAGATTGGGCCCAATGCCCCAGAGCGAGCCATCCGATCGCACCCCGAAGCCGCAATACGCCTCGGCCGAAAACTTCACCCAGTCCGAAAAGAAGCCCAACCGGCGTATCGGCTCAATCTCAGGACCGCCCCAGGTCCAGAGCGTCCGGTCCGACTTGATGGCAAACCCGCGGATCGCGCCGGCTGTCACCTGGGTCCAGTCCGAATCCGTTCCGAGCTGTCGGGGCACCACCGACGAGGCTCCAACACCCACTCCGAGTTGCCCATATCGATTGTCACCCCAGGTCCAAAGGGTTCCGTCCGACTTCAGCGCACAGAACGATGGCCCTACTAGGCTGACGACGGACTTCCAACCACCCTCGGCGGACAGTCGGACCGGCAAATCGGGAGAGCCACGGTAGAGAGTCCGCCCCAAAGCGCGGGTCGGGGTATCATCCGGGGGCAACCTGCCACTGACGCCCCAGCCCCACAGCGTTCTATCCGCCCGGATGCCGACGACATTGTTTTGCGAAAACGCAACGTCATGCCAGAGGTTGCTGGTTCCCAATCTTTGAGGGACCGCGCGTGCATTCGGCCAATTGATGTCGGGCTCGCCCCACAGCCACAACGAACCGTCGGGTGCGAGGAACAAGCCCTGGCTTTGGTAGGGATGAAGCAACGCCTTGGCCTCGGTGATCTTTGGTCCCACTTGAATCGTTACCGGGAGTGACGGGCCCACCGCGTTCGCAGGTAGGAACACCAACCCGACGGCGATCGCCAAGGCGACGAACACAAAGCCCAACCTCACCGTTCGCATTCGTCGTCCTTCACTCATGCTGGGAGAGGCCGGCGTGGACCGGACCCGTCAATACACCTCGTCGTGCGTGCCGATGTCGGTAAACACGGCCTTGGTCGTCGAAGAGAAGTAGAAGACCACACGCACGTCGTATTCCACCGTGAAGCTCCACTGGTCCCTGAGTTCGCCGGAGAGCTTGTGCGTGCGTAGCCGAGGGTCGTGCGG
>JBIIUN010000399.1:0-4667 GCA_044339945.1 Kapaibacterium sp. (SeqCode) | reverse complement strand
CTTCAAGCCCCGAAACCGCGAGAAGTCGGCATCCGTGGAGTGGAGCACGCAGTTGTGTTCCACCGCGAGGGCCGCGAGGTGCGCGTCGGAGACCAAGTTGCCCACCGCATTCCCGCTCTTCAGCATCTGCTGGAAATGGTCCAGTGCTGGTCGGTCGGCCGGACCAGGCGGACGCAGGGTTGCGTCCAGCCAGCTTCGGACCCGCTCGTTGGCCTCCTTGAGCGTGAGCGGACGCCGGTTCAGCCGCGCATCGGTGCCGATGCGCATGAAGGCGTTGGGCACCGGCCAGCACCACGCCGCCGGATCGGAACCGCTGAGCGGGGCATCCCACCATTCGCGGGCGGACTCGTGATGTTCCGCCCGGCTCGCCTCCAGATAGAGCGGGAGGTTGACGGCCACGAGGCTCACTGGTGGTCCTCCCCTTCGGCGTCGGCGATCAGTTCTGAGGCGTGGTCGTAGCTGAAGCATCGGCGAAGGCCGATGGCTTGCGCCTGGGTGCGGTAGCTGCCGACGTGAGTCGGTGTCAGTCCCGCCGCGCCGAATAGCTACGCCCACGGACTGACGTCCGCAGCTACCGCGCAAACCGGCCTCGGTGGCCACGATGAAAGGATGCGCCCCTTGGCATGGCTGCCGTTCAACTGTTCTTGGGCGCGCAGTTCCCCGGAAAACTGCTTGGTCGCCGATGCGGCAGGCATACGCTGTCCGCACCATGTTCTCCCGGATTTTCCCGTGGCGCTGGGCCCTGGCCGGACTTTGCCTGCTGCGCGCCGGGGCGCAGACGAACGCGCCGGCCGCACCCGACAACCAGCTGCCCGCCGCCCTGGCGCCCGGGCATTCAGCGCATGGGCAGGCCTTCAACGAGGGGCCGCGCCAGCCCGCCTACCTGATGGCCGGGATGCCGAAGATCGAGTTTACGGTCACGACGACCAACGAGCTGGCGCAGAAGTTCTTCACCCAGGGCGTGGGCCAGTGGCACGGCTTCTGGTTCTTCGAGGCCGAACGCTCGTTCCGCCAGGCCGCCGTGCATGACCCTAATTGCGCGATGGCGTATTGGGGCATGGCGATGGCGAACTTCCCCACGACCAATCGCGCGCCCGAGTTCATCGCCCAAGCGGTCAAGCTCAAGGGCCAGGTCAGCCGGCGCGAACAGCTCCGCATCGAGGCGCTGGCGGAGTTCTTCAAGGACCCCAAGCGCGACGAGAAGGACCGCCGCCGCGACTACGTGCGGGCGCTGGAAAACCTCGTCTTCGAGTTTCCGGACGACATCGAGGCCAAGGCCTTCCTCGCCTTCCACATCTGGGACAACGCCTACCGGGGCCATCCCATCTCCAGCGCACAGGCGGTGGAGTCGCTGCTGAAGGAAGTCTTCGCCGCCCAGCCAATGCACCCGGCGCATCACTATCGCGTGCACCTCTGGGACGGCGAGCCGGACCCCGTGGCCATCCGCGCGCTGCCCTCGGCGGCGCTGTGCGGCCGGAGCGGACCCGGCATTGCGCACCTGTGGCATATGCCCGGGCACACCTTCAACAAGCTGAAGCGCTACGAGGACATGGCCTGGCAGCAGGAGGCCAGCGTGCGCGTGGACAACGCCCAGCTGATGCGCGACCGCGTGATGCCCGACCAGATCCACAACTACTCGCACAACAGCGAATGGCTGGTGCAGACGCTGAACTACGTCGGCCGGGTCCGGGACGCGCTCGCCCTCGCGCGGAACATGATCGAGATGCCGCGGCATCCGAAGTTCAACACGCTGGACCTCCAGACCAACGGCGTGCCCTACGAGCATTCCGGCGGCACCGCGGCCGACGGCCGGCAGCGCTTGGTCGAGACGCTGCTGCGTTACGAGCTTTGGGAGGAAGCCCTCCAGTTGGCCGAGACGCCGTATCTGCCGCCGACGGACTTGGGCGACGAGCAGGCCCGGCGGGCCCGGCTGCTGGCGGTCGCGAACTTTTCCCTCGGCAAGGTCAGCCAGGGCCGCGCCCAGATTGCCATCCTGGAACACGCGGCCAAGCAGTTGCGGGTCGAGCGCGCCGCCAAGATTGATTTCGCCGAGGCCAAGGCCAAGGAGGAGAAGAAGGGCACGGATGAAGCCGGCAAGGCGATGGAGGAAGCGCTGCGGTCCTTCCGGGATCCGTTGCAACGCCTGGATGACTTCCTCGGCGAATTGAAGGTGCTCGACGAGGTGGCGGGCGGGGCCACGACCGAGCTGACCAACCGGCTGGAGTCGCTCAAGACCGTGTCCAAGGAGCGGCTCGCGCTGTTGTGGCTCCACGCCGGCGACACCAACCGCGCCGAGAAGCTCGCCCGGGAAGCCGTCGAGGGCGGCACCAATCAGGTCCAATTGCTGGCCAACCAGACCGACATCCTGTGGCGCCTGGGCAAGACCAACGAGGCGAAGGCCGCCTTCGCGAAGCTGAGGGAACGCTCGGCCTTCCTCGACCTCGATTTGCCGGTAGTGCAGCGGCTCAAGCCGATCGTGGCGGAGCTGGGCCTGCCCGCCGACTGGCGGCAGAAGCCGGAGGCACGAGCGGATTCCGGCACGCGGCCCGAGCTGGCTTCACTGGGACCATTGCTCTGGCAGCCGACGCCGGCGCCGGACTTCTCGCTGCCCACGGCGGACGGCAAGGCGGTGTCCCTGCGCGACTACCGCGGCAAGCCGGTGATTGTCGTCTTTTACCTCGGCCACGGCTGCATCCATTGCCTCGAACAGCTCGCCGTCTTTGCCCCGGCGGCAAAGGATTTTCAGGCGGCCGGGATCAGCTTGCTGGCGGTCAGCGCCGATTCCCAGGCGACGCTCGGCAAGACGGTCGAGAAGGCGAAGGTGAACGGTGGCTTTCCGTTCCCGCTGGTGGCCGACGGTTCGCGGGAGACCTTCCGCGCTTACCGCGCCTACGATGGGTTCGAGCAGGTGCCCCTGCACGGGGTGTTCCTCGTGGACGGCGCCGGGCTGGTCCGCTGGCAGGACATCAGCCACGAGCCCTTCACCGACGTGCGGTTCCTGCTGACGGAGGCAAAGCGGCAGCTGCTGTGGCAGGGGCAACCGGTCGCAGGCACGCCCAAGGGCGGCGGCACACCAGGCGGACAGCCTTGAGGCTCGCGAGGCGAGGCCGGGCCAATCGGCCGAAACAGCCCGGGAAACGATCCACCGACCGCGCCTAAAGCCGGACCTCCCGGCGGCCGATACGCCAGTGGCAGACGCCGTCCCGGCGTGCCACGACGGCTTATGATTTTTTCGGCTGCATCACTCGCCACGACCCAAACGGCCTGGAATCAGGCCTTGGGTAGCACCGTGTCCGCCTTGCCCTTGCTGGGAGATGCCGGCGGCCCCGTTACCTTGGCCGCCGCCATTGCGGTGCCCGCGCTGCTCATCGGGGCGGGATTGGGATGGAAACTTCGCAGCGGCAAAGCCAAGGAGAAGGAGATCCGGCTCCGGCAGGAATTCCAGTCCGAGCGCGAACGGATTGCCTCTGACGGTGGCAACGAGGTTAAACGCGCCCAGGAATCCGTCGCCGCCTCGCGCGAGGAGCTGGTCGGCGTCGTGAATCAGGAGATTCGCACGCCGCTACACAGCCTGATGGGTTATCTGGACTTGCTGTTGGAGACGCCGCTGGCCTTCGACCAACGGGAACTCGCGCTCGCCGGCGGTCGTTCGGCCGAGGTGCTGTTGCTGAGCCTGAATGATTTGTTCGACTACACGCGCCTCGAAGCGGGGCAGCTACGCCTCTCGGCGGCGGTCTTCGACCTGCGCGAGCACGTGGTCGATGTCCTCGAACTGCTCTCCGGCCAAGCATCCGAGAAGGGCATTGAGCTCGGCTTCGAGGTCAACCAACCGCGGTCCATCATGGTTGAGGCCGACCCCGTGCGAACCCGCCAGGTGTTGGTCGGCCTGATCGCCTCGCTGATCAAGCTGAGCACGGACGGCCACATTTCAATCCGGCTGGAACCCACCACGGAGACCAATCGCTCCCGGGTTCGCTGCCTGATCAACCGTAACGGTGACGGCGCCACCCGCGCCACGCTGACCCGACTGCTCGGCCTGGACGGCTCCTCACCCGTTGCCTCCCGCGGCGAGGGTGAGTCTTCCCTGAGCTTGATCATCACCCGGAAGATCATCGAACGGATGGGCGGCGAGGTGGGCGTGGGCGGCGTCGACAATGAAACGTGCGAGGTCTGGTTCACTCTTCCGCAGGCGGAGGAGGGAACCGTCCGAATGTCGGCGAAGCTCCCGGTCGTCGGTTCCGGATATCGTGTGATCGTCGTGGAGCCTTCGAATGCCAGTCGCCAATTGATCGAGGGCCATCTGGAAGCCGGCGGCTTCGCGGTCGAAACGGCCACTTCCGTGATCGGTGTCATGGACCGACTGCGGGGCGTCGCCGCCGGCCGCCCGGCCGTCAACGCGATCGTCTTTTCCGAAGCCTTGGCCGACGCCAGCGGACGGACCTTTTCCCAAAGCGTCCGCTCCGAGGCCGCGTTTGGTCGCGTGGCGCTGGTCTGCCTGCGCCGTCAGGGCATGAGCCCCAACGGAGCGGCGTTGGCGTCCCTGGGCGTGACGGAGGTAACCAAGCCGGTCCTGCGCGGTGCGCCGTTCCTCAACACCGTGATTGGCGCGATTCACAATCAGGAAGCGGCCTTTGCCGCGGGGAAAGTCCCCACCTCGATCACTGAGC
>JBIIUN010000043.1:0-16412 GCA_044339945.1 Kapaibacterium sp. (SeqCode) | reverse complement strand
AGAAACGTAAGTTGACCGAAACCGAACTCCCGACCGAACTGGCCCACAAGCCGTGATCCCGTGACGCCCATGTTCACTCCCCTTTCCGCCATGAAATCGCTCCGCCTCCTGCTCCTCGGTGTGGTCGCCCTCGCCGGTTTCGCCACGCGGGCCCAAGACGCCGGGACCCCGGCGTCCAAGCCTGACGTCGTCGTTACCCCCGGCACGGCCGCCCCGGCGCCTGCCCGCAACATCCGCTTCCAGTTTGATGGCATCCCGTATTCCGACGTGGTGGAGCGGTTCTCCCAGATGGCGGGCAAGCCCTTGCTGTCCGACACCAACGTCGTGGGCACGCTCACTTACGACGACCCGAACGCTTACAATTACAACGAGGCGCTCGACACGTTGAACCTGATGCTCGCCATGAAGGGCGTCATGCTGGTCGAGGACGGCAACAACCTGCGCCTGGTGCCGTTCAAGCAACTGCCCGCGATGCCCATCCGCATCATGCGCGGTATGGAGAACGTCGGCGACGTGCGCCCCAACGAGGTCGTCACCGTCGTGATGGACGTGAAGAACCTCGACGCGAAGGAAGTCGCCGATTCCGTCCTGCCGATGCTGTCGAATGCGGGCTCAGTCGCCACGCTAGGCCGGGGCCGGGGACTCGTCGTCACGGACCGCCTCGCGAACATCCAGCGGGTCCGCACCCTGCTCGAAACCATCGGCACCGAGCAGGCGGCCGACCGGCAGATGAAGACCTTCACGCTGCTGAACGCCTCGGGCGCCATCGTGTCGGATTTGCTCAACCGGACCTTCGGCATCGCCACCGCTCCCAAGCGCACCACTTACAATCCGAACTCGAAGGCGATGGAAGTCCTGCCGGCCGATCCGAACGACTACATCACGTCGGTCTATGACGAGGCGTCCCGCACGTTGGTGCTCTTCGGTCCAAACGAACGGATGGAGCTCGCGGAGGAGCTGATCAACAAGTTCGAGCAAAAGGGCGGCTCGGGCGACGTCCGGATCTTCCAGCTCCAGTCGGTCAAGGCGGAGGAGATGGCCACCATGGTTCGGCAGGCGATTCCCGGCGTGGCGGCCCCGAACGAATCTGGCAGTGCTGCGGCCACGAAGGCCCGCATCATCGCCGACGCCACGCAGAACCGGTTGGTCGTCGCGGCCCCGTTGCCGGGCCAACTCGACCAAATCGAACAGTTGGTCACGCGGGTGGACAAGGGCGCGGTGGGCTCGGTGGGAATTGGCGGGGAGAACCCGCTGGTGCCGAACCGCGGCCAGGCGATCCAACTCACGAAGATTTTCCGGCCGCGTGCCACTGAGGCGACGAACGTTACGACGATCCTCAAGCAGGCCCTCACCCGGAAAGACAAGGGCGGCCAGGCCACGACGACCGCCAGCGTTTCCTACGATCCCGGCAGCCAGAGTGTGGTGGTGACCGGCTCGCCGGGCGACTTGCAGACCGCGACCGACATCGTCGCGCAGTTGGAGACCGGTTCGTCGCAGCCCACGCCGTTGCAGACGCGGTTCATCGAGGTCGGTTCGCCGGAAGAAGCCCGGCGTATCCAGCCGCTCGTCGAGCAACTTTACAAGAACCAGACCGCCGACGGGTCCGCCTCGACCGTGGCCCACGCCAAGATCATGGCCGATACCGAATCCGGCCGTCTGATTGTCACGGCCAGTCAGGACCATCTTCAGCGCATCGAGCAGTTGGTCGCTCAACTACGCGCCGACAAGCCGCAGACGCAGACGCGGCGCCTCAAGGTGATCCCACTGAAGAACACCCGCACGGACACGGCGCTGACGCAGATTCAGAGCCTGGTCACAGAACGCATGATGGATCGCCGTTTCGCGACGGTGCCCAAGCCGTCCCTCGTGCCGGACGCGGGCAACAATCGCCTGCTGGTCACCGGCACCGACGAACAGATGAGGGAAATCGAGGCGGTCGTCGGCATCGTGGACATCGCGCCCGTCCAGGCTGAACGCGAATTGGGCGTCATCCAGCTCCAGGCCAAGGCGGCCACCGAGGTCATTCCGCTGGTTACGCAGTTGATTGGCCAGATGGCCACGCAAGGCCAGCCGGCACCGACCCTCATGGCTGATCCGACGGGCAAGCAGATCATCGTGCTTGCCGTCGCCAAAGATCAGGAACGCATCCGCACGCTGGTGAAGCAGTTCGACGTGACCCCTGCGACGGCGGCGCCGAGGCAGTTCCGCGGCATCGAGCTGTTCAGCCGCACCGCCGCCGAATTCACGCCGTTGGTGCAGCAGCTCTACCAGGAACAGATCCGCGGCCAGCCCGAGCCCGCCGGCGGCCCGGCCACGTTGATCGCGGAGACGAAAAACAACCGCATCATGGTCAGCGGCGGCGAGAAGGAAATCGCCCGCGTCGAGGGGATCATCCGGCAACTCGATCCGTCCGAGAAGAAGGCGGCCAAGGAGGAGACCCGGGTCATCCGCCTGAAGACCGCTTCCGCGAGCGAGATCGTCGGGCTCGTGGAGAAGAGCCTTAACGCGCAGACGCAGACGGTGAAGGTCTTGCTCGACGCCCGGAGCAACAGCCTCGTCGTCACCGGCGACCACGCTGCGGTCGAGGCCGCCTACCAGATGATCCAGCAGCTCGACACCCGGCCCGATTCCGGTCCGCGCGAGCTGCGCGTCATCGAACTGAAGTCGGCCGACGCCAACACGCTCGCGCCGACGGTGAACAATCTCTTCACCGAACTCCTCCGCGACCAGCGTGGCGCCGACTACGTGACCTCGACCAAGATTGTTCCCGACCCCGTCGCCAACCGCCTGATCATCACCGGCGGCGCGGCCGAGATCGAGCAGGTCGCCAGCATCGTGAACCGGCTCGACAACAGCCCGCAGCAGGCGCCCGGCGCCCGCGTCTTCAAGCTGAACCAGGCGGAGGCGAGCATGATGGCGCCCATCGTTTCGAGCGCGATGATGCGCTACGATGCCCGGGGACTCCCGATCAAGCGGGTGACCGTCACCGCCGACGAGAAATCGAACTCGCTGATCGTCTCCGGCACCCGCACCGACTTGCAGGATGCCGAATCCGTCATCGAGAAGCTCGACGGTGGCGGTGAGGCAATATCCCGCGAGAAGCAGCTCCGCATCTTCGAGGTGAAGGGCGATGCCGACGCCATCGCGACCTTGATCCAGAAGGTGTTCACCGCACAGAACCCGGGTCGGAACCTGAGCGGTGTGCTGAGCATCACGCCCGAGCCGGCCAGCAAGCGCCTACTGGTGCTGGCCTCGCCGACGGTTTTGGCGCAGGTCGAGACGATGGTCACCGCGCTGGACGCCAAGCCGGAGCAGGGCGTGCGCGAACTGCATGCGGTCGAGCTGAAGAACGCCACGGCCGCGGACCTGATGGCCAAGGTCACCCAGATTTACGCGGAACAATCGCAGGGCAAGACCATCAAGCCCGCGACGATTTATCCCGACGCCTCGGGCACGCGGTTGCTGGTGCAGGGCACCGACGAGCAGGCCGCCACCATCCAGCAGATCGTCAGCACCCTGGAAAGCCAGGCGCGGCCGACGCGGGAGACGAAGACCTTCGACCTCGGCAAACTCTCCGAGGCGCAGCGCCTCATGCCGCTGGTGCAGCAGCTTTATCGCGATCAACTGGCCAGCAGCCCGCAGTTGGGTGCGCCCGACGCGCAGATCATCAGCGACGGCAAGACGGGCCGCATCTTCGTCAGCGCCCGCGCCGACCAGTTGAAGACGGTCGAGGACATCATTTCCCGCCTGCAACTGAACGCCGGCAACGGCCAGCCTTCCCGTGAGACCAAGACCTTCGAGGTCGGCACCGCGGCAGACGTCCAACGCCTGCAACCGCTTGTCCAGCAGCTTTATCAGGATCAATGGCGGGACAAGCAGGACACCGATCCCGCCGACGCCCAGATCATGGCCGACGCCAGGACCGGCCGCCTGATCGTCACCGGCAAACCGGAACACCTGAAGCAGATCGAGGCCATCCTCCAGCAGCTCGGCACCGGCAAGGCCCGCACCGAGAACCGCCAAACCAAGATCATCGACCTAACCACGGCCAGCGCGGTGGAGTTGGCGAGCACTGTCCGCACGCTCTACACCGAGGAAGCCAAGGGCCGCCTCGGCAACCAGGCGCCGGACACGCTCATTACGCCCGACACTGGCGGCAATCGCCTGATTCTCGTCGGTGACACCAACGAGTTGGCCGCGGTGGAGGAAATCGTCCGCAAACTCGACAAGGCCAGTGCCCAGAGCGCTTCGGCCCGCGTCTTCAAGATCAAGTCGGCCGAGCCCGACAAGGTCGCGGAAATCCTCACGACCTCGCTCGTGCGTTACGATGCCTACGGCCGGCCGCAGAAGCGGGCGACGGTGTCTGTCGATGCCAAGACCCGCACGCTGATCGTGACCGGCGATCCGAAGGAGCTACAGGGAGTTTCGCTGATCATCGAGCAGTTGGACCAGTCGCTCGGCGAAGTGCCGGAACGGAAGACCAAAGTCATCACGCTCAAGCAGGGCCGGGCCGCAACACTGTCGCCGAAGGTTCGCCAGCTCTACGCCGACCGCATCAAGAGCCAGCCGGAGCTGTCCACGTCGGACATCCTCATTTTGGAGGAAGGCGAGAGCAACCAGCTCATCATCGCCGGCAACGACGCGCAGTTGAAGGTGGTGGACCAGATTGTGGACGAGTTGCAGTCCGCCCAATTGACCCGGGCCGCCCGCGAAACCCGCCTGCTCCCGGTCGGCAGCGCCGACGAACTCAGCCGGCTCCAGCCGCTGGTGCAGCAACTTTACACGGATCGCTTCAAGGGCCGGGACGCGAGCGATCCCGCGGACGCCCAGATCATTCCCGACGCGAAGAATGCCCGCTTCATCGTCACGGCGCGGACCAACCACATTTCCGAGATCGAGAACATCCTCGCCCAGTTGCGGAGCAACGACACCGCCTTCCAGGCCCGCGACACGCGCGTGTTCGACCTGACCACCGCGAACGCCGTCGAACTCTCCTCGACCGTCCGCACGCTTTACACCGAGCAGGCCAAGAACCGTCCCGGCGCGCCCGCGGCGGACACGCTGATCACGCCCGACGTGAGCGGGAACCGGATCATTGTCACCGGTGGCACGAACGAGCTGGCCGTCGTGGAGGACCTTATCCGCAAGCTGGACAAGGTTGGCAGCCAAAGCGCGAGCGCCCGGGTGTTCAAGATCAAGTCGGCCGAACCCGAGAAGGTGGCGGAAATCCTTTCGACCTCGCTCGTGCGTTACGACGCTTACGGCCGGCCGCAGAAGCGGGTCACCGTTTCGGTTGATGCCAAGACCCGCACACTGATCGTGACGGGGGATCCGAAGGAACTAGCCGGAGTTTCGCTGATCATCGAGCAGTTGGACCAATCCCTCGGCGAGGTGCCGGAACGCAAGACGAAGGTGATCAACCTCAAGCAGGGCAAGGCGGTCGTGCTTTCCCCGAAGGTGCGGCAGCTCTATGCGGACCGCATCAAGAGCCAGCCGGAGCTGACCACCTCCGACATCCTCATCCTCGAGGAAGCCGAGAGCAACCAGCTCATCATCGCCGGCAACGATGCCCAGTTGAAGATTGTCGGTCAGATTGTGGACGAGTTGCAGTCCGCCCAACTGACCCGCGCGGCCCGCGAAACCCGCCTGCTGGAAGTCGGCAGCGCCGACGAGCTCAGTCGCCTTCAGCCGCTCGTTCAGCAGCTCTACACGGACCGCTTCAAGGGTCGCGACGCCAGCGATCCCGCGGATGCGCAGATCATTTCCGACGCGAAGAATGCCCGTTTCATCGTCACCGCCCGGACCAACCACATTGCGGAGATTGAGGAAATCCTCGCCCAGTTGCGCAGCCGCGACACGGCCTTCCAGCCGCGTGACACGCTCGTCTTCGACCTGACCTCGGCCAATGCCGTGGAACTCGCGACGACTGTCCGCACCCTTTACACCGAACAGGCCAAGAACCGTCCCGGCGCGCCGGCGGCCGACACGCTGATTACGCCCGACGTGAGCGGCAACCGCATCATCGTCACCGGTGGAACGAACGAGGTGGCCGTAGTCGAGGACATCATCCGCAAGCTCGACAAGGTCGGCGCCCAGAGCTCGACCGCCCGGGTGTTCAAGGTGAAGTCGGCTGACCCCGACAAGGTCGCTGAAATACTCGGCACGGCGCTGGTGCGTTACGACGCCTACGGCCGGCCGCAGAAGCGCGTGAGCGTGGTCACCGATCCAAAGACTCGCACCATCATCGCGACCGGCGACGCCAAGGAACTTCAGGCGGCGGCGGTCATCATCGAGCAATTGGATTCCTCCCTCGGGGTGGAGGCCGGCCGGTCAATGCGGGTGCTGTCCCTCAAGGATCGGCGCGCCTCCGAGATCACGGCGAAGATCCGGCAGGTTTACCAGGACCAGGCCCGCAACAACCCGGAGTTCGGGACAGTGGAACCGCTGATCCTCGACGACGCGCTGAGCAACCAACTGATCGTGGCGGGCAACGAGAAGCAGCTCAACGCCCTCTCGGAAATCACCACCCTTTTGCAGGCCGGCGGGACGACGGGTGGTCGGCAGTCGAAGGTATTCCCGCTGGAACGGTCCTCCGCCACGACGTTGGCGGGCATGATCTCCCAGCTCTACGGACGCCGAACGCAGAATGGCGACCCGGCCGAATGGGTGCTCGCGAGCGCCGGCGGCAATGAACGCACGCTGGTGGTTGAGGCCCGTCCCGCGGTGTTGGAACGCATCGAGCAAATGGTGAAGGAAGTGGATGGCGCCGGTCCCGACGGCGAGAACGTGATCCAGACCGTCCACTTGGAGAAGGGGCGTGCCGAGGATCTCGCGGAGGCGGTGAACCGCGTGATGACCGCCCGGGGCGATTCCGCCACGACCCGCCGCGTGAGCATCACTCCGGTCGCCGGCGCGAACAGCCTGTTGCTCAACGGTCCCACCAACGCGGTGCAGCAGGTCATCGACGTGATCCGTGGCCTCGACAAGGAAGGCGGCGGCAGCACGGACATCGAAGTGCGCATCTACAAACTGGAGAACGGCAGCGCGCGGGAAGTTTCCAGCGTGCTCCAGCAGTTGCTCCAGTCGGTTTCGCGCAATCTGTTCCGGCCGGTCCGAGGTCAGGGGGGCGGCGGGAACGAAGGCGAGGGCGGCGGTCGGCGCAACGTGCAGGCCAGCGTGTCGGTAGACGAGCGATCCAACAGCCTCATCATCTCGGCCACTGCGGCGCACTTCAAGGTCGTGGAAAAGATCCTGCCGACGCTCGACAAGGCGCCCGAGCGTTCCGACCGCGACGTGCAGTTCGTCTGGCTGCGTAAGGCCAAGGCCTTCGACGTGTCGTCCAAGCTCGACACCCTCTTCGAGGACCGTCCCCGCGCCGACCGGCCGGTGATTGAGCCCGACCTCACCGCGAATTCCCTGACGATCATCGCGAAGCGCGGCGACATTCCGCAGATCCAGGACCTCATCTCGCGTCTCGACGAGCAGGGCAAAGAATCGGCTGTGCAAGTTCGTCTGCGCCCGCTGGATCGGGTCGCGGCCGACCAGATGGCCAAGATGCTGGAGAGCATTTATCCCCAGGTGTCCGGAACGCCGCTGCGCCTGACCGACAAGGTGTCGCCGCCGGCGGAGAAGAAGGAAGGTGACGAGCCCAAGGCGCCCGAAGTGGTCATCGCCGTGGACAAGGCGGCGAACGCTTTGATCCTGTCCGGACCGGCTCAGGAGCTGGACGGGGTGGACCGATTGGTGACCGAGCTTTCGCTGAATTTCTACGGCAACGAGTCCGAGTTCCGGCTTTTTCCGATCAAGGACGCCGACCCGGTCATTCTCGCCCGCACCCTGGGTGAGTTGCTGCGGCAGGATCCCATCCAGGTGCAGCAGCCCGGCCAACCGCCGCAGGCGATCGCGGCCAAGCAACGCATCACCGTGGTGGCCGAACCGCGCACCCGCAGCGTCATCGTGCGCGCCCGCCCGACCGACTTCGCGCTGATGGAGTCGCTGATCAAGCAGCTCGACAATGCCGGGCAGATGGCCCAGCTCGACTTCCGGATCGTGCCGCTGACCAACGCCCCGCCCGAGAAGCTGCTGCCGCTCGTGCAGCAGATGGTCGCGCAGTTGAGCGTCACCCGGCCCGGTGACCCGGTGACGGTGTCGGTGGATTCCCGCGGTCGCGGCCTGGTCGTGATCGCCCGCGACACGATGGCGACGCAGGTCGAGAAACTGATCCAGAACCTCGACCGGCCGGCGCCCAACGTCGAGGCGGAGGTGCAGATCATCTCCCTCAAGAAGGCCAGCGCCGTGCAGTTGGCGGCCGTGCTGCAAGGCATGCTCCGGCCCGGCGCGGCCGGCGAAACCGTGGAGGCCCGGGAACTTCAGGAACAGGTTCGCCGGTTGAAGGTGCGGAACGGCAAGGGGGAGACCGTCCTGCTCGACCTGACCAAACCCATCCGGATTGCCACCGATCCCGTCGGGGGCGGCGGCGGCGGCAACCGCTTGGTGCTGACCTCGACGCCGGACAACCTCCAGGCGCTCGCGGCCATCGTGGAGCTCATGGATTCCGTCGCCGTGCTCGACGGCGTGAAGGTTCGTTTCGTCCAGCTGGAACACGCCGATGCGGCTGCCGTGTCGCAGGCACTGACCCAGGTGTTTTCCCAGGGACGAACCTTGGCGGTTGGCCCCGGCGGCCCCGGCGCGCAGCCGGCAGAGCAGGGGAAGGCGTTGGTCCAGCCGCTGAATGTCGCCGTCGATACGCGGAGCAACACGCTGATCCTGAGCGGCCAGCCGGACAGCCTGGAGCTCGCCCAGAAGATCGTGGCCGACATGGACCGGGAACTCTTCCGTTACGTCACCGACGTGCGGCTGTTCCGGCTCAAGCACGCCTCCGCGACCCGAATGCTGCCCTTGCTGCAATCGGTCTTCCTCGAAGGCACGGCCGTGCCGGGCACCGAGGGGCTTTCCACCCAGATCACCCGGTTGCGCACCCTGAAGGATGGGGGCAAGCCGACGATCAACCAGACGCCCAAGAGCCGGCCGGCGCTGACCATCCAGGCTGACGACCAGTCCAATATCCTCATCGTCGCGGCCCGCAGCGACAACCTGCCGCTGATCGCCGACGTGATCGATCAGTTGGACATCCCGTCGGCCTCCGGCTTGGAGACGGTCCGGGTGTATCCGCTCGAACACGCCGAACCTGCCGCCGTGCAGAAGGTGCTCACGGACCTGTTCAGTGGTCCGCGGTCGAGTTCGCTGCGCAACGAGGATCGGCCGGTCATCACGGTCGACGCCCGGACCGGGGCGCTGATCGTGGCGGGGAACAGCAAGGCCTTCGCGGTGATCGAGGGGTTGCTGAAGAGCCTCGACCAGAAACTGCCGTTCGACCTGCGGGACATCGCCTTCATTCCGCTGGAACATGCCGACGTCAACGTCGTGGCGCCCACGCTGCAGAAGCTGATGGACGCCCGCGTGACCCAGCGCGCCACCTTGAACCAGGGGCAGGCGGACGCCCTCAAGGTCATCATCATGGCCGATCAACGGAGCAACGCCCTGATCGTCGGCGGGGCGCGGGAAGGTTTCGAATTGGTCCAGAACCTCGCCAAGCAACTGGATCAGGCGGCGCCCGCGTTGAGCGGCCGGATTCGGCTGGTGCCGATGCAGTATGCCGACGCCCGCGTGGTCGCGAGCACTCTGGGCACCCTCTTTGAGCAGCGTTACTCCGCGATGCGGACCGCGGACGTGCAGCGGAACAAGCCGATCATCCTGGCCGACACCCGCAGCAATTCGCTGCTCGTCGCGGCCAGCCAGGAGGACAACCGCACCTTGGACGACCTGCTGAAGCGCCTCGACGCCAAGCAGGACAATCCGGCACTCACCCTCACGGTGATTCCGCTGAAGCTGAACGACTCCGCCCGCGTGGCCACGATGCTGGAAAGCATCTTCGCCGCCCGCCAACGGGCACAGACGCTGCCGGGTTCCCAGCCGCTGCCCAGCGACCAGATCAAGATCGAGACGGACCCGCTGAACAACGCGCTGATCGTTTCGGCCAGCAAGGAGAACCTCGAACTGATCCAGAACCTGCTGCCCAAGCTGGACCAGGAGCCGACCATCGCCGGCGGCGTGTTCGAGACGTTCACGCTGGAGTTTGCCGACGCGGCCCGGGTGTCCACGATCCTGAAGTCGCTGGTGGACCAGGGGCTTTACCGGCCGGGCCGTCCGGCCAGTGCGCCCGCCCGTGGCGGCGGCAACGGCGGCCGTGACATTCTCTCGATCAGCGTCGATCCGCGGAGCAACACGCTGATCGTCAGTGCCAGCCCGGAGAACCTCAGTATTGTCCGAGAGGTGGTGAAGAAGCTGGATTCGAAGGACATGGCCGCGAATGCCGACGTGAAGCTCTACGCCCTCAAGAACGCCCGGGCGAGCACGCTGGCGGCGACTTTCACCCAGTTCTTCCAGGCCAAGCGCGCGGCCGACAGCATCGCGGTGAACGCGAACGAGCGGTCCATTCCGGCGACCGTCATCGCCGATGACCGGATCAATTCCCTCATCGTCACCGGCGGCAAGGAGGCCTTCGACTTGGTCGGCCGCATGCTGCCCGAACTCGACGGCGACAGCGTCTTTTCCCGGCTGAACTTCCGCATCTTCCCGCTGAAGAAGGCCACGGCGCTCAAGTTGCAGGCGACGCTGACACCTATCTTCGCCAACCGGCCGCCGAAGGTCCGGGGCGAACCCGTGGATCCCATCACGATCATTCCCGACCAATGGGTGAACGCCTTGCTGGTCGGCGCAACGGTGGAAGATCTCAGCACGGTCGCTTCCCTGATCGAGAAGCTCGACAGCGATCCCACCGAAACCGGCATCGCCATCCACGTCTTCCCACTCGCGAAGGCCGATGCCCGCCGGGTCGCGACGACGGTGCAGGGACTCTTCCGGGAGAACCTGCCCAATCAGGTGCTGCCGATCACCGTGAGCGCCGACGAACGCATCAACGCCATCGTCGTGTCCTGCGGCGAAACCGACGCCAAACGCATTGGTGAGCTGGTCCAGAAACTCGACACCGACCAGGTGGCCAAGGTCAGCGAGATCAAGGTGTTCCCCTTGCAGTTCGCCCGGGCGGAGGCGCTCTCGGCGATCCTGAACACGGCGCTCAACACGAAGCCGGTGCCGCTGAACGAGCAGAGTCCGAATGCGCAGTCGGTGCTGCAATTCATCACGCGCACTGACCTGGGGCAGGAACTGGTAACGGCGGCGTTGAAGGAGTCCGTGCTCATCACGCCGGACCCGCGCATGAACTCGCTGATCGTCTCCGGCCCGGTCGATTACATGGGCCTGCTGGAGCAGATCATCACCCGGCTCGACGCCAGTTCGCCGCAGATCGCCAAGATCAAGGTGTTCTCCCTCCAGAACGCCGACGCCCGGCAGATGGCCGAGATGCTGACCCAGATGTTCCGCATGACTCCCACTGGCGGTTCGGTGGCAGGCCAGCGGTCGGTCCAATACACGCTGGTGCGCAGCGTCTCGGCCGATGCGGGTTCCCCCGAGGAAGCCTTGGCGTCCGCCACGGTGGGCACCGCCGAACAGACCGCACTGTCGGTGACCGTCGATCCCCGGACCAACAGCCTGCTGGTCGGCGGCACCGACCACTACGTCACGCTGGTTTCCCAACTGATCGAGACCCTCGATTCCAGCACGGCCCACGAGCGCAATTCCGAGGTCATTCGGCTGAAAAACTCCCAGGCGGCGGATGTCGCGCTGGCCATTCGCTCGTTCCTCGACCAGGAGCGGCAGAAGATGGTGCAGGCCCTCGGCGTGGACGCCGCGGCCGCGGCGCAGCGGATGATGGACCAGGAAGTCGCCGTGGTGGCCGAGCAGATCAGCAACACGTTGCTGCTCTCGGCGAACCACCGCTACTTCGAGCAGGTGCGCCGGCTGATCGACGAGCTCGACCAGGCCCAGCCGCAGGTGCTCATCCAGGTGCTGTTGGCCGAGGTCACCTTGGACAATGCCACGGACCTCGGCGTCGAGTGGAGCCACGCGGGCAGCAAGGGTGATGTCGCCTACGGCATCGGCACCGACTTCGGGGTGGCGGATTCGCTCAAGAACTTCGGCGGGTTCTCCAGCGCGGTCACCGGCAGCGACTTCAGCTTCCTGCTTCGCGCCCTCAAGCAGCAGGGGCGCCTCGAGGTGCTCAGCCGGCCGCAGATCGTCACCTCCGACAACAAGCCGGCGACGATCAACATCGGCCAGCGGGTGCCCCTGGTGGACCAGAGCCGCCTGGATGCGCAGAACAACCTCACCACGCAGTTCCGTTACGAGGACGTGGGCGTGAACCTGACGGTGACGCCCAAGATCAGTCCTGACGGTTTCGTGAAGATGGAGATCGGCACGACCAACAGCTCGATCAGCACGTCCACTGTCGAGGTCAACAAGGGTTCCTCGGTGCCGATCATCAACCAGCGCAAGGCGAACACCACCGTCAGCGCCCAGAGCGGCCAGACCATCATCATCGGCGGCCTGATCGCGAGCACCGACGACAAGCGGGTGAAGAAGATGCCGGTATTGGGCGAGATTCCCTACCTCGGCGCGCTGTTCCGCACCAGCACCACCAAGCGTGACCGCAAGGAACTGCTCATCATGATGACCCCGGTCGTCATGGAAAACTACCAGACCAAGGTGAAGCTGAGCGATCCCGACGAGGTGCTGCGCCGGGAACTGGATGCGACCAACTTCAAGCCGCTGATGAAGCAGGGCGAAATGCAGCGCAACTTGCTGGATCCGCTCTACCAGACGAACCGCCCGTCATGGCGCGAACAGTCCATCCCGAAGACCAAAGCAGGTTCCCTGTGAGCGACCGTGGTCGACGGATGGGTTGGCCGGGCTTGTTGTTGTTCGTGGCGTTGGCCGTGGTTTCCGGCTGCGCCCATGGCGGCGGCCGGGGCGCAGGCGCGGTCTCCGAGGTGCATTTGTTCGGAGTGCCCGTGGCGCTGAACCTGGACGGCATGCCGGGTCCGGACGGCATCGGGGTGCGCATCTACGCGAGCGGGTCGACCGTG
Source organism: Kapaibacterium sp. (SeqCode) (assembly GCA_044339945.1). Taxonomy (GTDB): domain Bacteria; phylum Verrucomicrobiota; class Verrucomicrobiia; order Limisphaerales; family UBA9464; genus CAIWAH01. Next base: position 3,369 of record JBIIUN010000043.1, on the reverse strand, counting down.
GCGCGCGGTGTGGAAATTCGGCAAGGCGTGCTGGAAGTCCTCATGTTCGACGGTTCCGTGGATGGCGGCAGCGTCCGGGGTGCGACGGCCCGCAAGGTTTGGACGCTGGAAGCCAAGGACCTGAAATCCTTGGCGGCGGAAACCTCCTTGGGCGTCGGTTATCAGCTGGCCCTCCGCTGGGAGGCCAACCGTCCGCGGGGCAGCGTCGTCACGGTCACCGCCCGTTATCGCGGACCGGACGGCCGGGAGCTTTGGTCGGCGGCGAACACCATCTCGGTCGCCCTAAAGTAGGTCGTGCGAAGCGGCTGGCTGCGCCTAGAAACGACAACGGCCCGGCGGTCGGCCGGGCCGTTGGAGCCACGAAACCGTCGCCTCAAAGTTCCAATTCCGTGACGGAGAACGAGGCCTGATATTTCCCAAGAATCTTGAGGGTTAGCTTGCCGGAGTCGCCGTCGCGCTCGGCGTCGAGATCCAAGGGCGAGGCTTGCTTCGCCTCGATGGGTTTGAGCGCGGCGGTCAGCACCGGCTCCTTGGACTTGCCGTAGACCAGCAGCTCCAGGTTGCCGGCCGCGTTTCGCTTCACGGCCAGGGCGCATTGAGGAGTGGTGATTTGTTCCCCGTCGGCTTGGACCGTGGCCAGGCGAAGCCGGTCTTGCGAAATGCCGGAGCCGTCCTGCATGGGCGTTAGCTTGAGCAGCCAAAGCTGGCCGATGGGCACGGCGGTTTCGCCTGCCTTGGCGAGCGCCTCGGCCTTGAGGTCCTTCTGCGGTAGCACCATGCCGGCGTAGGGTTCCTCCTTCACCGCGACGGGTTGCTGAAGGTCCACCTCGGTGGCGATGGGCGTGCCGTTGAGTTGTTTGGCATCGGCTCCCACCCATTGGGCATAGGTCAGGGCTTCTTCCTTGGGCAGCTTTTCCTGGGCGTTGGCCAGGGGCAGCGCGGCGAGCAGGGCGAGAACGAGCAGATTTCCTTTCATGTCATTTTGATTCGAAGTTGCACCGTCAACATCACTCGTAACGCCGTCCCGTCGGCGCCGGTTACAGGATTTGCACATGGCGCCCGTTTCCTCACCGCCGGGTAATTGGCCCACGGATCCGGGTAACGGCGGAGTTGCACCGGCCGGCTGGTTGCCGGAGCGTCCCGACATGGACTTCATCACAGTCGGAAAGTATCTCAACTTGGCCCAAGCGGACCTCATTGCCGGCCGTCTGGAAGCCGCGGGCTTCAATGTCCTCCGCAGCGGCGTGGACGCGGCGCTCGGCTTTGACGGCGGGGTGTTGGGCGTGGGCGGCATCCGGTTGCAGGTTCCCGAAGATCAGGTCGAGCGGGCGCGGGCCCTGGTGAAGGACCTCGAAGCCACGGAGTCCGCCGAATGAAACTGCCGGCGAAGTTTCGCCCGTTGGCCCGGCAACTGGAGGCGGATGAATTGACCGTGGAACCGGCGGACATCGCCGCGCACTCGGGCGACAAGTGGTTCGCCAACTCGCCGCCGGAGGTGGTCGCCTTGCCGCGGTCGGCGGCTTCGGTGTCACGCATCCTCGCCTTCGCCCACCGAGCCGGAATTCCGGTCACCCCGCGGGGTGCCGGCCATGGCTACGTCGGCGGCTGCGTGCCGGTGCAGGGTGGCGTTGCGCTGTCGTTGGCGCGCCTCAACCGCATCGTGGAGATTGCCCGGGACGATTTTGTGGCGGTGGTCCAGCCAGGCGTCATCACGGCGAAGCTCCAGGCGGAGGTCGAGCAGCGCGGCCTCTATTATCCTCCGGACCCGGCGAGCCGGGCCGACTGTTCGCTGGGCGGCAACATTGCCACCAATGCGGGTGGTCCCCGGTGCCTGAAGTATGGCGTCACCCGCGACTACGTGCTGGGCCTCGAAGTGGCCTTGGCCGACGGCACGCTGGTTCGCCTCGGCAGCCGCACCCACAAGAACAAGACCGGCTTCGATCTGCACCGGTTGTTCGTTGGCAGCGAGGGCATGCTGGGTGTCGTGACCGAGGCGACGCTGAAGCTGATTCCGCTGCCGCCTTACCGCGCCTGCCTCGGGGTGGGCTTCGGGAACATGCGCGCGGCGGCGAAGGCGTTGCGCGCGATCTTCGCGGCGGGATTCCTGCCGGCCGCACTGGAGCTGGCCGATAAATTCACCCTGAAGGCGGCGGTGAAACGGACCAGCTCCCGCGAACTGGTCGGGTGTGGGGCGCACATGATCGTGGAGTTGGACGGCCAGGAAGCCAGTGTCCGGCGCGAGCTGCGGGACCTGGAAAAAGCCGTCCGCTCGGCCGACCCGAAATTCGTGCGCCGCGGGTTGGGCCACGCCGGCGTCGAGCGCTTCTGGGGCTTGCGCCGCGAGTTCAGCTATTCGCTGCGGGACACTGGGCTCACCAAGCTCAACGAGGACATCGTGGTGCCGCGCGGGCAGTTGGAGGCGTTGTTCCGGTTCACGGCGGCACTTCAGCGAAAACACAGGATCCCCATCGCGTGCTTCGGCCACGCGGGCGACGGCAACATCCACGTCAACGTGATGCGCGATGACCGCGATCCCGCCCAGAAGGACCGCAGCGAGGCGTGTCTCGACGAACTGTTCCAGGGCGTCGTGAAGCTGGGCGGCGTCGTGACGGGCGAGCACGGCATCGGGCTCGCGAAGCAACCCTGGTGGCCGTTGGCGGTGTCGCCGGCGGCGGATGCGCTGCACCGGACAATCAAGTCGGCGCTGGATCCGCGTGGGATCCTGAATCCGGGAAAATTCCTCGGCTGAGCCGGGATTGCCGGCGGCCTAGAAGTTGATCCCGACGCTCGACTGCAGCGTCAGGTCGTTCTGGTCCACCCCCGGCGGCGGCGCGGAATCGTAGAGTTCGATCACGTTGAAGGAGATGGTGACCCGCTTGAACAGCGGGTAGCTCGCGCTGAGTTCGAGGCGGACCCGGTAGTCGGTGAAGTCTTCCACGTTCGGGAGGAAGGTGACGCGATGGTCGAAGCGGAGTTTTTCCGACACCTGCCACGAGAGGCTCTCGGCGACGCGGATGGACAGGTAGGAGCGGTCTTTGGCCGTGATGAAGTTGATGTTCTGATACTGTCCGCCCAACTCGCCGTTCAAGTTGAACTTGGGCCGCTGGATCAGCTTGTAGCCCAGTCCCACGCCCTCGTCGAACTCCATGTCCACCCGCCGGATCTCGTCATAGCCGATGCCGCCGGTGTTGTAGATGTAAGTCCGGCGTTTCGTGCCAAAGTCGTAGTCGGTCTTGATCCGGCCGTTCATGCGGTTCGCCGATTCGCGGCCGTTCAGGGTGCCGTAGGCTACGTGGTATTCCGCGTTGTTGCGCACCCGATTGAAGGAGTGGTTCGCGTAGGCGTTGCCGTAGAAGGTCTGCCGGTCCG
>JBIIUN010000042.1:0-16447 GCA_044339945.1 Kapaibacterium sp. (SeqCode) | reverse complement strand
TTGAATTTCCCCGCTGCCCGCGCCTTGGCCCAGACTTCGGCCGTCCACGGTTCCAGCGGGATGTCTTCCCAGCCATGGAGATCGAGTCCGGCCAGCTCGGGCCAGCCGACGGCGTCGTCGATGACCTCCTTGATGGGGCCGACGTAATCATTGTGGCACATCCCGGCGAAGACGCGCACCTCCATGCCGGCAGGCGCGGCCGAGCGGATGGCTTCGACAATCTCCCGTCCGTCCACTCCCGTGTGCGCGGCGACGGGCAGGTGCCAGCTGGTTTCGACGTAGCGGACATTTTGTTTCCAGCAGTTGCCGAGCACGATCTTGGCGGCCTTGTGGTAGCGTTCGGCGCTCACGAAATAGTCCGCGCAGTAGCGCGCGAACAGCTCCATGAACTGGTTGAACGAATCGAAGCGGTAATCGTCCGCCCAGGAATCCGGCGGCGCGGGAAAGCGGCCGGGGAACGCTTGTTGCAGCAGTTCGAAGGGCAGGGCGCCCTCGAGATGCAGGTGCGTCTCCGTCTTGGGCATCGCGTGGATGAAGGCGGCGAGATCGGGCTCAGGTTTCCAGGGCATGGCGCAAAGAGGAGCTAGGGTTTCCGGGGCAGCGGGCGGACTTCAAGGCTCCAGTCCGGGCCGGAGCCGATGTGGTGTTTGCCGGCAAGACTCGCCTGGTTGAGGGCGACGGAAACCTCCAGGAGGCTGTTGAGGAAGAGGAGCGGCTTGCCCGGCGGCACGTCGCCAAAGGTCGCGACGTAGGGGGCCTCGAAGCGGCAGACAGTCTTGCCCGCCTTGCGGATGCGCACCGAGAAGCGGTCGCCAATCTGGGCCCCGAGCCGCACGAAGGTATCCCGCCCAATATTCGACCAGACGTTGCCATACTGGACGTCGAGCACCGGAATGGTGCCATGCAACGTCCCCGCCTTCAGCTCGGCGGCCTGGTGCGGAATGCGTTGGACGCCCGGAGCGAAAACCGGCCCGACGTCCGCGAAGCCGAGTCGTCCGACGGCGATCTGGGCGCCCACGTAGGCGAAGACGTCGCGCCCGTGGAACGTGTAGCTTTCCGCGCTGCCGGGCAGCCGATGGCGGGCCAGGTCGATCTCGCGAACCGCCGTGGTTCCCAGCGCCTCGGGCACGAAGGTGAAGAGACCGTTGTTCGGCCCGACAAATGTGTGCCCGGACTGGGTTCGGCAGACCACGGACTTGCGTTCGGTGCCGACGCCGGGATCCACGACGCAGACGAACACCGTGTTGGAGGGCCAGTAGGCGGCCGTTTGCTTCAACCGGCACGCGCCTTCCCAGATATTGAAGGGCGGCACCTCGTGCGTGAGATCGAATTGCGCCAACTTCGGGCTGACACCGAAGGCAACGCCCTTCATCGCCGATACCGCGCCGTCGCGGACGCTGAAGTCGGTGAGATAGACCAGCGCCGAGTCCTGGGCGAACGCGGCCAGTGAACAGGCCATGGTGAAGGCCCCGAGCCCGCGTCTCAGGCGTCCGGCCAATAGTGGATGATGCGTTTCGTGCATGTGGGAATTGCGTCAGCTGGCCAGATCGCGGCCAAGTCCGATTTCAACCAGACCCTGCCGGTAGGCCGTGCTCATGCGGTCGCACCGGAGGTGGAATTCCTCGGTGAGGTCGAGCGGCAGTTCCTCCGGCCGCTGCGCCTCGACGATGGGTTTGTCTTCGCTCACCACCTTGTGCTCCCAAGCCAGCAGTTCTTCGGCGGACTTGTCGTGGTTGAAGTTCAGGGCGACCGCGAAATGGATGCGGACCTTCCTCGCCGACACCGGGGCGCACGCCTCGCAAATCACGTAACGTCGGCCGCCGTCGTAGTTGATCCCGAGCCGGCAGGCGAAGGGGAAGGCGAGCTCATAGACCATCCAGCGTTGGATCACCTGCTTCTCCGTCAGCGGCGAGTGTTCGGGATTGGCGGCGAGATATGGATACTCCATCCGCAGGCCACCTTCGGTGCGAGTGACCTCATACTTGGGCACTTCGGGCAGGTCGCGGTTGCCGAACGTCCCGGCGTGAATCCAGGCGAAGTGGCCGACATCGAGGAAGTTTTCGATGGCCCGGGCGGCCGATGCGTTCCACTCCATCGCGGGCAGATGGAGATAACGGAAGCTAGCGTCCTCCGTTTCCGGCCAGTCCGGCAAGGGCCGGGACGGGGTGCCGCCGAGGCACGTCCAGATCAGCCCGAAGCGTTCCACCGTCGGGAAGGTTTTCAGGCAAAGCTTTGCCGGGATCGGCTGGTCGGGCAGCGCGGGCACCTTGGTGCAGCGCCCGTCGGTCGCGTAGCGGAAACCGTGGTAGGCGCAGACAATCTCATCGCCCTGCACCCAGCCCAGCGACAGCGGTGAACCCCGATGAATGCAGAGATCCTTGGCGACGCAGACTCCTTTTGCGGTGCGGAAAACGACGAGCTGTTCATCAAGGAGAACGCGGGCGAGCGGCTTGTCCTTCACTTCGTCGGCGAACGCCACCGGATGCCAGCACGCGGCCAGTGTCCGCCAGTCGGATTCGGTGAAGGTGCAGTTGCGCGGGAGCATGGAGGTTCAACCATGGATGACCGCAGAGAGGCACAGATGCTGCAAACCGGACTCAACCCGTCTGTGTTGATCTGTGTCCATCGGTGGCTAGTTCGAGATTCCCCAACGCCGTTTGGCAAAGCCGTAGCTGACGGGCTTCGTCGATTTCAACGCGGTGTTCCAATCGGAGCCTAGCCCGGATTCGAACGCCTTGATGTCGCGGTCGTAGTCGGCGAGGAGCTTTTCCTTCAGGGCCGGTTCGGCGAAGGACCACTTCAGCGAGTTGCGGCCGCACTGGACCAACTCGTCCCAAGTCAGGTCAAACTCGGTGACGGCGGTCATGTATTCGTCCGTCATGTTCGAGTCCCACATGCCGGAGTCGTCCGTTGACAACGCGACGGGAACGCCGGTGCGGAGGAGCTCAGGGAAGTGGTGCTGGGAATAGCGGTCGACGTATTCGAGGAGCAGGTTGCTCACGAGGTTGATCTCGACCATCGCGATGCCGGAACGCAGTTGGAGCAACAGGTCTTCGTCGGTCAGGATGTTGTTTCCGTGTCCTAGCCGTGTTGCGCCCAGCAGCAGCGTGTCGCGCATGTGCGGGTTGGCCTCGTCCACTTCGCCGGCGTGGATGGCCAAGCCAATGCTGGAATGCTTGTGCCGCATCTTCCGGTAGGTTTCGAGGAAACGGCGCGGATGCCCTTTGTCGTTGTCCTCGCGGCCGGCCATGTTGATGCCGACCCAGAGTTCGCGGTGCCGGCTGACGAAGTCGTAGGCCTGCTCGACCATCTTTTCGGCCACCGGCGTGAACCGCAGCACGACGACCTGCCAACGCATCTCAACACCGGTTGCCTTCGCGTCCGGCTGATCGAGACGGGCCTTCAGGCGGCGATGAAATTCCTCGGGATCAATCGCCGCGCCCTTGGCGTCCAACAGCCCGACGGGAATCGTCTGCGGCTCGAGGTAACGCACGCCTTCCGCGCCGTAGCGTTTGGCCGTCTCGACGGTCATTTCGAGGAACACGTCGATGCTGCGGCCGATCGCGCCGAGCCGCGGCCAGATCTCCTCGAAGAACTCATTGCGGCCTTCGCCGGGGGCATCGAGGCGGAGGGAATTGATGAAGGCCTCCCGCTGGGCGGCGGTTAGCGCGTCGAGCGCGGTGAATTCGGCCTTCGCGCACTCGGGAAGCGTCTTCCAGGTGAACTCTGCGATGGTCTGGAACTTCCGCCATGAGTTCGTCTCCTCGGGGCAACCACCCGCCTTCAAGCGGGTGAAGAAGCGGTTTCCGCCATTGCGTTTTGGATTGGTCGCAACGGCGAAAAGGTCCTCCATGCGCCAGCTGCCGCCCGCGTGATGATGCAGGTCGCCGGCCTTGGGCATGGCGTAGAGGAAGCGGTAAAGGTCGGCCTTCGAGGCGTTGGTCTTGAACTGGTCGAAGCGCGCGGCGAACTCCGAGGCACCCGCCGGCGCCCGCAGAAGGGCACTCATCGCGAGCACGGCAAACAAATGGAGGAAGTGCTTCATGGCTTTGGCGGTGTGTTCCGGAAGCGCTCCCAGCCGTTCACCAGTTCGTGAAGCACCTTGCTGCCGACCCGGTGGGCACTTTCAAGGCTGGGGAGGAAGGCGGAATAGGCGCCGCCGTTTTCCTCCGCGAGACTCGCGGCGGCGTCCATGCCCGGAGGCGGCATGTCAAAGTTGCTGGCGGTGCGGAGAACCAAAACGCGGTTGGTGTCGACCTTGCCGTCGCGCGCGAGCCAGGTGAGCGCCTGCATGGTCCCGGATTCCTCCATCGCGGTGGTCACGTAGTTTCCCTGGTCCTTGGTCCAGAGCTTCACCCAGCGGTTCGCCCAGGCATTCATCCGCTTGCCGTGCCAGAAGGTGCTGCCCGCCAGATTGTCGCCGATGAGCACGAAGGGCGGCCGTTGGGCATTGGGAAAGCCGGTGTAGCGGGCGCGGTTGAACTGCATCTTGTCGTCGTCCGGAAGCACGGTGTCCTTGGTCAACTTAAAGGCCCATCGCGTCAGGCTGGTGTTGAGCGGATAGTAGACCTGGTCGGAACGCCGGGCGGATGGAGCAGCAGACGGATCGGCCGTTCCCAATGGCGCGTAGCCGTCGGGCCAACCGGCGGGAATTTCGCGCGCGTCGATCTCATGGGCCAGGTCGCCGTCAACCACATGCTCCGCCCACGCGGCGCATCCCAGCGTGCCGTCGGCCGGATCGATGCCTGCAATTCCGGCGACAAGCCAGTAGGCCTTCGAAAGATCGTAGCGCGGATCCAAACCCAGCGCCGTGATGCTGGCGGCGGAACGGATGTTCCCGACTCCGGTGCAGATGCCGATCACGCCGTTGGTGCCCTCACGCACCGGACGCCACGCACCCGTCACAGGATGTTTGCCGACGAGGTTCTCGCGCTCGACCCAGAATTGGAATTCGCCGGGTTTGTCCCCGGTGTCTTCCCCGACCTCGAACAGCGTCACAATGACGGCCTTGACCGGAATCGGCGCCGCACCGGCCGCCGCCGACTTCCCGCCCGAGGTTGCACACGACGCGAACAGCAGGGCGAACGACGACGCCATGAGCGCCAGGACAACGCACCGAACAGGGTGAACGTCGGGGCGCGTCATCAGCGGGGGGTCTCCTTCTCGAAATTGGCCCAACCATCCACCAGTGCGTTCATCACCTTGCTGCCGGCGAGCCAGGCGGATTCCAACGCGGGCTCCATGCCGCTGTATTCCTCGGTCATGCTCTCGGAAGATTTCTGTCCGGGACGCGGCGTGCAGTAGTTGCTGCCGGTGCGGAGAAACAGCAGCCGCTGGAAGTCGACTTTGCCGAGCTTGCCCATCCTTTCGAGCGCGGTGCAGATGCCTTGGTCCTCCATGTTGGTCATGACGAAGTCGCCTTCGCCCCGGGTGTAGAGTTTGGTCCAGTCGTTGGCCCACTTGGTCATGACGGAACCGTGCCAGTAGCGGCAGGAACCCATGCTCTCGCCAAGGATGACCCTGGGCGCACCCGATCCCTTTTCGAAGCCGGCGAAGGTCGCGCGGTGCTTCTTCGCGGCTTCGGTTTCGGGAATCACGATGTCCCTGGTCAAGCCGTAGGCCCAGTTCACGAGCGACGGGTTGAGCTTCCAAGCCATCGGCTTGGGCGCCCATTCGGCGTCCTTGGGAATCTCGTTCGGCTTCTTGCCGCCGATGGGCACGACGCCGTAGGGCCACTCGGCCGGGGCTTCGCGCGAATCGATTTCGTAGGCGATGTCGCCATCGATGATCCAGCGCGCCCAGGCCGCGCTGCCAACGGACGCGTTCTCGGGATCGACACCGGCGATGCCGTTCACCAGCCAGTAGCTCTTGGAAAAATCAAACCGCGGATCCGCCAACAGGGCCATGACCTGCACGGCGCTGCGGACGGTGGTGCCGGAAACGAAGCCGTAGACGCCCGCGTCGTTGTAGCGCAGGGGCCGGTCGACACCGGGAACGGAGATGGAATTGGTCAGCTTGGCGCGCTCGACCCAGAGCTGGAATTCGCCCGGCTTATCCCCGGTGTCCGCCCCGATCTCGAACGTGGCGACGACGACGACCTTGGGGCGGATGGGCTCGGCGCGGCCCGGCACGGTGGCCACGATTAGCGCACCGAGGCAGGCGCGCAGAAGTTTGGTGAAATTCATCCGGAAAAAGGCGGACGGCGAGAAGGACCGCCGCCTTTGGGCGGCGGCCCCTGATTGATCGATGGTCAGAACTTGAGCGTCAGGCGGCCCTCTGCGCGGAACGGCAGCTCCGCGAGGATGGATTCGTTGCCGTAGACGGCATTCGGGGCGCTCCAGTTCTCCTCGTCGGTGACGTTGAGGAGGCTAACCCGGGCTTCCCAGCGCTTGGTTTGGTAGAACACGCCGAGGTCCAGGCTGTATTGCCACGGGATGACGAGGGTCCCGGAGGCGTTGTTGTTGACCTCGCTGGTCGAAACAATGTTGGCGCTGAAGCCCAGACCGAAGTCGAACTTGTAGGACGCCAGGAAGTTGAGCAGGTGCTCGGGAACGCCCTGCCGCTTGTAGGGTCCGGGTCCGGCATATTGGCCCGCGCCCGAGTAGAACGGCAGGTCGGTGTTGTTGACCGCGAATTCCGGCCGGTTGACCTCGGAGTCGGTGTAGGAATAGCCGAAGGTCATGAAGAAGTTCCGGTTCGGCTGGTAGTTGAGTTCGAACTCGATGCCCTGGGTCTTGAACTCCACGGTCGAGCGGTCCAACTGAAGCTGCACGCGTTCCTGCTGGAACAGGGCGGCGTTCAGGAACAGGCGGTTTTCCAGAAGGGTCTGCTTGGCGCCGAGTTCATAGAGGATCGCCTCCGTCTTGAGGTTGCTGATGGCGAAGTTGGCATTGCCGCCCGTCGTGATGCCGCCGCCGTTGCCGATGGCCCCGGCCGGATTCTGGCTGTAGTTGTAGGTGCCGTAGGTCGAAAACTCCGGCGTCCACTTGTAGATCAGCGACCCATTGGCGTTCGGCAGGCCCACCACCGTGTTGTCGGCCAGCAATTGGGAACCGCCGAAGGGATTGGTCCAGCCCAGCCGATAGTCGGTGGATAGGATGTCAATGCGGCCGCCCGCCAGCAGCGAGAGCTTCTCGGTGATCTTCCAGTCCTCCTGGATGAACGGGCCGACGAACACCGACTGCGAGGTGCCGGAATCGCCGTTGTCGGGAGTGAAGTAGCGGCCCGGCCAGCCGGGAACCGGCACGGAGGTGAACCCGTTGGGGAAGTTCACCGAGTTGTAGTAGTTGATGAAGCTGTGGTCCTTGGTGAGGTCCCAGACATTCGCGGGCTCATTGAAGAAGTCGTTGAAGGCGCGGACGCTCTGGTAACGGACCGACAGGCCGGTGTTCAGGGAGTGATGCTCGAAGTTCATCCGCAGCTCGGTGCGGTTATCGAGGCTCCAGCTGGGGTCGATGATTTCCGAGTAGTAGTAGGAACTCATCGTTTCCCGCCGGACGTAGCGGAAGAGGGTGTTGTTGGCGATCTGCGTGTCGTCGGACAGGCGGACTGTTTGGATGATCTGCGCGTTGTAGGAAAGGCCCTCGGAATCGTCGCCCGGACGGAGCAGGCGCTGGCTGCGGTCGATCCTCACCTTGTCGCCGAGGGTCATGCGGTTGACGAACGGGAATCCGGAGGTGACCCACCGTGAATTCTGGGGGTCCGAAATCGGTGCGGCCGGACCGCCGACCACGCCGATGGCGGTGCTGCCGCCGGGACCGGCGCCGAAACCGAGCGGGTTGCCGTTGGCGTCCACGTAACCGTTCGCCCACGGCGGGGCGCCCGGCACGCCATTGCTGGGGGCGGGGTTGCTGTTGATGCCGGTCTGGTAGATGCCGTGGTCGATCAGTTCCTGGGTGGGGCGGTTGATGCCGAAGTTCTCGGTGTAGTTGGCCCAGAAGAGTTCCTGGTTGAAGAACAGGTCGTAATCCTCGTTGGGCATCCACGAAATCGCGTTGTAGATCGCCTGGGATTTCCGGAAGCCGTGGACGTAATAGCTGTCCGAGTCTTCGCCGGAATAGGACAGCCGGTAGGCCAGCTTGTTGTTCACCGGTCCGCCGACGTCGAGTCCCCAGCGATACTGGTCATACATGCCGGCTTCGGCGAACACCTCGCCATGGAAGCCATCGAACTGCGGGCGCTTGGTGATGTAGTCCACGTAGCCGCCGACATACTGGGAGGCACCGTATACCACGGAGGCGGGTCCCTTCACGATGTTCACCGACTCCACGGAGTTGAAGTTGATCGGCAGGCCGTTGCCGTTGGAGGTCAGCCCGATCCGCATGCCGTTGTTGAACGTGTCGGCGATCTGGGTCCGGATGTCCGGCGTCGTGGGGGCGCCGAAGTTGGAGCGGGTGTAGGAACTCGAGGTGAGCTTCGAGAAGTCCCGCACGTCGCGGATGTTGATCGCGTCCAACTGCTCGCGGGAAATGATCGTGACGTTGCGCGGCGTATCGAGGATCGACCGGTCGGTGCCGTAGACGGAGTTGAACGGCCGGGCAGTGGGCACGATCAGCTCTTCAAGGGGAACCCCCTCGACGACGACCCGATCAAGCACGGTCTTTTCCGGTGCCGGGGCTGGGGGGGCGTTGGTCTGCCCCAGCAGCGGGGTGACAAGACTCAACGAGGCCATGGAGGTGGTGAGGCGTTTTCGCGGTTTCATTTTAGGCAGGATGGCCAACAACGGACAGGTGCTGACGTTTTTACGTTTCCAGTTTTCCGGATCGGCAGTCTGAACTGCCGCCGCGGCCCCGGAGCAGCCTCCATTCCAGTTGGCGTCACCACGGTGGAGAACGACTTCGCCGGAAAGTTTTCCGCCCGCGAAGTCGCGCTGGCATGACAGATGCGCCAGACCCGGAGAGTTCGACTCGAACCGTCCGTGAACACCTCTCCCAATCCGCCTTGGTCCACCCAGGAAGCCCTCCGGCTGCTCATCAATCAGCTCCAGCACGAACCCGGGTCGGCGGTCCACCGGTCTAGCCTGGACGATCGCCCGCTGCGCGGCACGACGCTGTTCCTCGCGCGCTGCACGGTGGAGACGCATTTCGGTCCCTTTGATGCCTACGTCTTCCAGGACATCATCCACAAGGGCTACATCATTGCCCTCGCCCACGGGGATATCCTCTCCGCGGACCGGCTTTACACGCGGATCCACTCCTCCTGCGTGACCAGCGAAACCCTGCGCGGTTGCGACTGCGATTGCGTCCAGCAGCTGGAGGGCGCGTTGAAGGTGATTGGCGAGAAGGGGAATGGCATCCTGTTCTACCTCATGCAGGAGGGCCGCGGCGTCGGTTATGTCGCCAAGGCGCGGGACCGCATGGTGGTCCAGGCCTCCCTGGACCAAATCTCCACCTTTGAGGCGTATCGGGCCATGGGGCTGCGCAAGGACCACCGAAGCTACGAGGATGTGGCCGACATCTGCTACCTGCTCGGCATCAAGGCGCCATTCGTGGTGCTGACCAACAATCCGGACAAGCTCGCGGCGATGACCTCGCATGGCCTGAAGGTCGCCGGGACCGAGGCGCTCGAATTTGAGCCGTCGCCGTTCAACGCGGCCTACCTCAGTTCCAAGGCGGATTCCGGGCACAGTCTGACCCAGTCAAGCGGTCCGCCCATTGCCCGGGCGTTGCCGCCCGAGCCGGTCTCCCCGTTCAAGCCGCACGCGTTGCCCGACGCCCAGCGCTTCATCTATGCCGCGTCCTATTTCCTGCCGGTGAAGCCGGTCGATAACGAGATCGTGTTCTCGGAGGAACAGTTCCACCAGTTGCTCCAAGGCGAGCGGATGGAGACTTACATGGAGGGCCCGGAGCCGTTGGTCCGGGACTACTACGTCATCCGGGGCAACCGGCTGCTGGTCCACATCAACCCGGCCAAGGTGCTGCGGCACAAGACGGAGCATCCTGAGGCTCCCATTGGTGCTCTCCTGACCACGCCCTACTGGTTTCGGGTCCACGTGTATTTTGACATTGTCACCAGCCAGGAAGCGGTGGTGCTCACCTATGGCAAACCGTTGCTCTACGACTTGCCCGTCGTCCGGTTGCAAAGCGAATCCCTTTTCAACCGCTTCCCCTTGGTCAGCATCGACAACCGCAACAAGTTCAAGCGGTCCGTCCAGGAAATCGTCCGTTACGGCGCCGGGGCCATCTTCCTCCTGTATTTCGACGGCCGGGGTGCGGGCTTTGGCGCCTACGCCACCGACCGGATGCTCACGGAGGAAGGCGAGTCCTTTTCCAGCGACGAGGCGTATCGGCGCCTTGGGGTCGGATATGACAGCCGGGACTACGACTCCATCATGCGCTTGCTGAAACATCATTATCCGTCGGGCAAGATCCAGATGGTGATGAATTCGCCGTCCAGCCTGGTCCGGAAGAAGGAATACTCGTCGGCCTTGAACGACCACGGCATCGACGTTCACAAGTGGATCTTCCTGGATGACAGTTCGCTCTCGGAATGAAGCCGGAATCCCAGGGCAAGGAACTCATCGCGGAGCGTGTGTCCGTGGCGCCGGAACTGGTGGCCGCGATGGTCGCTCGTCCGTTCTCCGCAAGGCCCCAGGACGGCCGTCGGATTCGTAGGGTGGTGGCCACCGGCATCGGAAGTTCCGAGGCGCACGCCCGGTATTTCTGTTGGTTGCTCAATACGTTCACGGACGTGCCGGCGCAGTTTGTTCCGCTGGCCGAGTTTATGGCGCCGTTCGGACCGGCGGCCGGTTCCACCTTGGCGGTGTTCAGCCAGGGACTTTCTGCCAACGCGGCCTTCGCGCTCCGGCAGGCGGAACGGTTTGAGCATGCGGTCGTGTTTACGGCGGCGACCGAGGAAGGCCAGCGCTTGGCCGGACGCCCGGATCGGGCCGGATTGCTGGCTTGGCTGCGTTCGCTGGGCGCCGAAGTCGTCCCGTTTCCGGTGGAGGACGAATACACGGTGCTCATTCGCCTGATCGGCCCTGTGTGCGGTTTTGTGGCGGCACACCAGTTCGTGGAAGCCTTGCCGGGCAGCCGGCTCCGGCCGTTGGCGGAAGCCGCTGGAAAGCTTCAACAATGGGCAGCGGGCGAGGCCGTGGCAGATCTCCGGGAAGCGCTTACACGGAACTGGGCGGAGTGGCAGGCAGGCAGCCTGTTGTTGTTGCCGTCACCGCTGGCCGAATTCGCCCAGAATGTCGGCTGCAAATTCGTCGAGGGACTTTTCTGGACGGCGCCCACGGTCGTCGAATTGATGCAGTTTGCCCACGGACCGTTCCAACAGCTGGCGCGCACGCCCCGTCCCGTCTGCCTGGTGGAAGGCGGTCGCGCCGGTGATCGGCGGCTGGCGCAGGCGGCCGTCGCCATGCTGGAAAACATCGGCCTGCGACCGGTGTTGGTGCCGCTCGATTGTCCCGCGGAGCACGCGCCCATTGCGCTCGAGTTGATGCTGAATCCGGTCTTTCGCGACCTGATCGCCCACTTCGATGTCAATCAGGTGGAATGGCCTGGTAAAGCTCTGGACGGCCCCATCTACCAGCTTTCGCCCCCGGTGCCGGCTCCGAGCGTTTCCAGTTCATGACGTCGCCGGCTGGAATTCCGCTCGTGGCGAGGCTCGGGGCGACGACCCGGAACGGCCGGCCGTTCATTGCGTGACACTTCCCTAATACCACGGACAACTTTCCCCATGATCACCCGCTTCTCCGTCGCGCCGCTCTGGCAGATGACCCGCCCACTCGCCGCCGTCGCCTCCGGGCGCACCGCGCCGGACCTTGTAATTACCGGCGGGCGTGTGTTGTCCACCTACACCGAACGCACGCTGCCCGACCGCGAGATCTGGATCAGCGGCGGCCGCATCGCCGCCGTGAAGGCCACCGGCGACGCCAAGAAACTCGGGCTCGCCGCCAAGTTCTACGATGCTCGTGGTGGCATCCTCGCGCCGGGTCTGGTCGATCCGCACGTCCACATCGAGTCCTCGATGATGACCGCGTGCGCCTACGCCGAAGCTGCGCTGCTCAATGGCACCACCACGCTCTTCTGCGACAGCCACGAGATCGGCAACGTCTGCGACACGGCGGGCATCGAGTGGATGCTGGAGGATTCTCGGCAAGCGCCGCTGAACATTTTCCTCACCGTTCCAAGCACGGTTCCGGCGACCAATCCTGATCTGGAAACCGCCGGCGGCGATCTCACTCCCGCCAAGATCGGCGCGCTCTTCGACCGTTGGCCGGAAGCCGTCTCGCTCGGCGAGAAGATGGACTTCATCCCCGTCTGCCTTGGCGACGAGCGCAGCCACGGGCTGATTGCCGAATCGCTCAAGCGCGGCCGGCCCGTCTGCGGCCACATCTACGGCCGCGAATTCGTCGCCGCCTACGCCGCCTCCGGCGTGACGGACACGCACGAGTCGATCGACCGCGAGATCGCCAACGACTTCCTCGAAGCCGGCATCTGGATCTTCCTGCGCGGCGGCAATCCCGCAACGCCGTGGCATTCGCTCCCGCTCGCCATCAAGGCGGTCACCGAACTCGGCGCGAATCCCAAGCGCGTCTGCGTCTGCACCGACGACCGCGATGCCGACGACCTGTTCCTCTTCGGCCTCGATTGGGTCACGCGTCAGGCGATCGGCGCTGGTGTGAAGCCCGAGACCGCCTGGAGCATGGGCTCGCTCCACGGCGCGACGCGCTACGGCTTCGACGGCGAGTTTGGCGCGCTCGGCCACTCGCGCCGTGCCGACATCATCCTGTTGAACGACGCCCTCGAAGTGCAGAACACGTGGTTCGGCGGCGAACTGATGGTGGAGAACCGTCAGCCGACCGCGTTGCTGGCGGAGCAGGTCGCCAAGCATCGCTACCGTTACCCGGCCGACGCCTACCGCACCGTCCAAGTCGCCGACGACGTTCAGCTTGTGCCCGCCTTGCCGACGAAGACCGTCACGGCCAACGCCATCCGCGTCGCACTGCTAGGCATCCTCACCTTCCACGAACGCATCGAGCTGTCGCCTGCGTCGTCCTGGGAAGAGCACTTCCAGAAACACAACCTCTGCTTCGTCAGCGTCGTGGAACGCTACGGCCGCTCGAAACGTGTCGGGCTGGGTCTGCTGAAGGACTTCAATCTCAAGAGCGGCGCGGTCGCCAGCAGCGTGGGCCACGACGCCCACAACATCATCATCGCCGGCACCAACGAACGCGACATGCGCGTCGTGCTGGAGGCCATCAAGGCCAAGCAAGGCGGCGTGGTCGTGGCCGACGGCGGCAAAGTCGTCGCGATGATCGAGCTGCCGGTGGCCGGATTGCTCTCCGACAAACCCGCTCGCGACGTGCAGCGCGAGACGATCGAGCTGAAGAAAGCCTGGGAAGCCCTGAACTGCTCGCTGCCCTACATGGGCTTCAACCTCATCCCGCTCTCCGTCATCCCCGAACTCCGCATCACCGACATGGGCCTCGTCCACGTAACGGGGATGAAGGTGATCCCGTTGTTTGAGGGTTAAGTTCAGGAAACCAACGTCGCCGCCTGGAAACCGGGTCCAAAACCATCTGTGTCTATGCCGCGTCGAGCAGGTCGTGCACAGCGGAGTTTCACGAGGCGGCCCGGCGCCTTGGGATTGTGCTCGCAGAGAACCGATTCAGCATCACCGAGCGGTTCATGGACGAACGGCATCGGGCCATGTGGCAAGTCGTCGAGCAGCCGGAACAGGTGGTCGGGGCGCTGGCGAACGCGACGCCGTGGTTCCCTTCGGCGAGGAGTTTTGCCGCGCAATAAGCTGCACACCGTCATCGGCCAGTCGGACTCCCAACGACCGCCGCCTGCTGAAAGGCCATCGCTACCCAAACGGCGGGCCGCCTACTTCTTCGCCTCCTGCTCGCGGGCCTTGTTCACTTCCTCGACGAGCGTGTTGTAGCGGGTGATCATTTCGTTGCGGTTGGTCACGACCTCGTTCAATTGCTGGACCGTGGCGTTGTAGTTGGTCGCGAGGCTGTTGAACTTGTTCACGGAGGCGGTCAGGTCGTCAGCCAGCTTGCGGATTTGGGTGTTGCCTTCCTTGATGCGTTCGTCCCGCTGGGTGACGGCGTTCATCCAGTTGGTGATGCTGTCCTTGAGTTGGTCGCGTTCCAAGGTGAGAAGCCGGACCTGGCGGGTCGCTTCGGACAACTGGCCCTCGGCCTTCTCGATGCGTCCGCCGGTGGCCGCAAACCGTTCCTGCACTCCGGCCAGATCGGCGCGCAAGCGCTCCAGTTGGCCCGTTTGCTCGGCAATGAGGGCATCCTGTTCGCCCCGCTTTTTCCCCAGGTCGGCGAGCTCGCCGGTCAGACGCTGGTCCACCCGCCACTGAACGAGGCAGAGGCCGGCGACGACAAGGATTCCGAGGGAATTGAAGAGGTGCAGTGCTTTCATGGATTCAGGTTCGCGGGAGGAAAAGGGTGGGCGCAGTTTGACTGGGCGGCGGGAACGGTGACGGCGATTTGCGGGCGGCAGGCATCATTGGGCAATCAGGCGAAACTCGACCGGGATCAGGACTCGCTCCGCCTGTCCGGTGTTGGAGTAGAAGCTCTGGGTGCCGTGGGCAACGGCGGCCCGGTCGAGCAACGCATGGCCTGAACTCTCCTTGATTTCCAGCGAACCCAGCCGGCCGTCGGGACTGAAGACGGCTTCCAGGACCACGGTGCCTTGGATGCGTCGTTTGCGGGCTTCGTAGGGATAAACCGGTTCGTTGCGCTGATAGAATCGTGCCTGCACTACCCGAGGGGTCGCGGTAGTGGACGCCTGCGTTGCGCCGACCGCGGCGGAGGGAACGTAGGGAGCCACATTGGTCCGCGGGGTGAGCAACGCGGCCGGGTTCAGTTTCGCCACGACCGGGGCCGGCAGCGGCGTGCGTTCGGGCACCTCGGCCGGTGTGCTCAGCACCGGGGGGCTCAATTGCGGCTCCATGGGGGGCTGAATGGCATCCGGCGGTGGGGGCGGCTGGTCGGGCGGCGCCGGCTGGACGTCCGGTGGCGGAGGTTCCGCAACCACCGCCTCGACCATCTCAACCTCGACGACTTCCTTCTTTTCCACCTTGGGTTTGGGCGCCTCGGCGAAGAATCGGCCCAGCCAGGGAAACAGGAAGGTTCCGCCGGCCGAGGCGAAGATGATGTGGGTCAACAGCGCTGCCACGAGGCAGGCGGTGACCAACTCCTTGAGATCAACCTCCAGCTTGCCGGCAGGGGCGGCGGGGGCTTCAGGCGAAGGCAATTCCATGGTGTCAGGTTTCATGCGGTCAGAAGTTCATTCGGCGGAGCCGGCAGCAGCTCGGAGAAAGGGAGCCGTGAGGCATCGGGCGGCGTGCAGGAAAAGCCCAGCCGGTGTTCCAGTGCCGGGTAGCCGGCGGCGGCGTCGGCCAAAGGCGCGTTCAGGAGACGGATGCAGTTGCCGACCAAGCCACCGAGGGCGGATTGGGTCGGGAAATCGTTGTAATAGTCGCTGCGGAGCCCGAGTCGGGACGCCCATTCGTTGGCGTTGTCCGGTCGATCGCGGAGAATGGCCTGCAGCACCAGGGTCCGCGCGAACTGCCGCATGAACCACCCGTCGATGACGTCGAATTCGCCATCGCGGGCGAACTTCTGGTTCGTGCCGAACACAAGTGTCTTCTGGGCGAAGCTAAAGGTCGATGCCCCGATCCCCTGGAGGCTGCGGAGACAATCGCCGACCGCGGTCTCGCCTCCGGTGTGGTTGCCGCCCGAGGTCGCAAACGCCGTGGCCGGCTTTCCCCAGAGGCCGCAGCCGGGCGTCAACTCGAAGAATTTCCGGACGAACCAGGGCGAGCCCTGGCCGTAGGTCGGCGTGGCGATGACGAGAACATCTCCGGAACCGAGGAGGCCGTGGACCGACTCCTTGGACGAAATGGCCGGCAAGGCCCAGATCAGGTCAACCCGGTGTGGAAGGTTGAATTCGGTCAGCGCCGCCTGTGCGAACCAGATGATGCCGAGCGCCGCCCGATGACTGTCGTGCCGCCCCGTGGCGGTGCTCGGCGAGAAGTGCAGAATGCGGATCGTGCGGGGCATTGGGGGTTCGCCTATTTGCTGCCCGCCGGTGGATAAATGGCCTTGAGCACGGAGAAGTCGGTCATTTCGGCCGGGGTCACGGACCGTTTCAGGACGCGGGACGTTTCGAAGACCGCGCACATTTCCGCCCAACGATCCCAGTTCATCATGCCGAGCTTCTCCGGACCGGTCTCGCGCGCCGAGATGGCCGCGATCTTCTCCAGCGACTTGGTCTGATACTTCAGGTCCGCGCCGGGCATGAACGTGTCGACGACGAACTTGGCCGTGCCGGGGATGTCCTTGAAGGCTTCGCGCCAGCCGCGGTTGGAGGCTTCGAGGAACTTGCGGAGCTTGGCGGGATCGCGCTTCAGGAAGTCTTCGCCGGTGAAATAGACCTGCGAGTAGGCCACGTAGCCGTGGTCGTAGCCGGGAATG
>JBIIUN010000041.1:0-16515 GCA_044339945.1 Kapaibacterium sp. (SeqCode) | reverse complement strand
CGCCAGATTGACTTCATCAAGGCCAACGGCTGCCACGCTATCCTCGCCCTCGGCAGCACCGGCGAGTTTGTGCATTTCTCGGAATTGGAAAGGGCCCGGTTGCTTGGCCGGATCGTCGAACTGGCGGCGCCGTTGCCGGTGATGGCCAACGTGTCGGACGTCAGCCCTCTCGTCGCGCGGCATCTCGCCAAAGTGGCCGAACAGGCGGGCTGCGCGTCCATCGCCGTGCTACCGCCGTGGTATTTTGCCGTGGGGCAGGACGACTTGCTCGCGTTTTTCCTGCACGTGGCCGACGCCACTTCCCTGCCCACGCTGCTCTACAACTTCCCCGAGCGGACCGGCAATCGCATTGCCCTCGAAACGATCGCCGCCTTCACCGACCGGGCCCGGATGGCGGGCGTGAAGCAAAGTGGCGCCGAGTTCGGGTATCACCGCGAACTGATCGCCCTGGGCCGCCAACGCGGTTTCCCCATCTTTACCGGGGCGGATCTCCGCCTGCCGGAAACGTTGGACCTGGGTTGCTCCGGCACGATCAGCGGCTTGGCCAACCTGACGCCCGACCTGCTCAGCGGGCTGTTTTCGGCCTGGGAGGCGGGACGGGCGGACGAAGTGTCGGCCTTGGATCACCAGATCGTTCGGGCCGGCCAGATCATCGGCCAGCTTCCGTTTCCCCTGGATGTCTCGGCCGGCGTCCTCGCCCGAGGTTTGGAACCCGGGGCATTCAAATCGGTGATCTCAGTGCCAACCCACCAACGCTACGTGCGGGCGGCCCATGAGATGAAGGAGCAGTTCCAGGACTGGGGACTGGCTCCGGCCCGCTGAACGGTGGGGAAGGGGATTGTGCCCCCCTTCTCGGCCGCCTCAGCGCGTGACCCCGCACTCGTAAACGAACCAAGTCGGGTTCAACGCCGAGAGCGGCCCCCGCAGCTTCTCCAATTCGGCGGTCGGGCCATGGATTTCCAGGCGAACCAAATCCGCCATCGTCAGCATTCGGTCCAGCAGCGGTCCGACATTGGCCAAGTGGGCGAGCACATCGTCCGCACTGAGGTAGGCTTCCCGGCAGAAGACCACTTCGTCCGCGACCGTGAACTCGTAGTGAAGCATCCCGGTCTCGGGCGTGGTTTTCGCCACGAATTCCCGCAACAGCGGAAGAACTTCAGCCATCCGGCCGGAGCGGACCTGGAAGTAGGGATGCAAACTGACCGCAGGGGTGGGCGAGTTCATGCCCAACTGAACCCGGTCGCGGGGCGTGAAACAAGGCCGAAAGCCCCGGTCCGCTGCGGCGGGGCGGGCTGCCGTAGCGGCGGACGTGAGTCCGTGGCGCGGCGGGCCGACGGGGTGCCGACGGCCCTGGACTCACGTCGGCAGCTACGGAGGGAGTCGGCTGCCGCTCCAAGGGGCCACCCGGAGTTGGTTCCCGGCCGGTAGGTGCGCCCGGTTCGGACTACTGCAACCCGGCAAATCGGGCAGAACTACCCGTTCCTTGGCCACTCAGGCACTATCCGGCAGGGCGTGGGATCTCCGATCCGGTTGCCGAAGGCCAAATACAGCGGCGTTTTCGGGGAATAAGCTCTCATTTGGGTCCGCTGGCGATTCGTTTCGCTCACGATTCATTCTCGGACCCTCACCCATTGAACGCAGCACTGTCGCCCCCCCTGGGTATTCCGTGTAAATCCATTGAACGGACGCGTGCCGGCACTAGTTACCGAAGCCTTTATGCCTCTTGGTCAGTTCGCGTCAACGTGGGCGTCTGCCCTCTCCTCGACAACTCGTGCCGCCATTGATCGCCATTAATGTAGGCTGATCGACATGCTGGCCCAAACAAGGGCATTGGCCGAACTGCGACCGACAGCGGACTGCAGTTTTCGAAAGTTTCTTTCAAAAAGCTCTTGTGCTATCTCGCTGGCTTAGGCAGTTTCGATTTAGCCAATTTTGGCTATCAGATAAACAAGGTTAAGGAGGGGATTGATTTTAATGAAAAACACTACGCTTACTGGATTGTCTTTGGCTGCTGCTTTATCGGCAAACGCAGCGACCGCGACTTACACTGTGTTCGATAACACTGGAGTTACTCCAACGACAAACTGGACCGACACTTTTACGATCCCGCAGTTCGATGCGGTGGGTTTGGATGCCACCTTGGTGAGTGTCCAGTATACGTTGACCGCTAATGTGCTTGGCACTGCACGGGCTGAGAGTTTGGATGCAGGTTCTGCGTCGATTACGTTGAATATTTCGGCCACTGTTACGGTTTCTGGCCCGAGTCTGGCTTCGCTAGTTTCGATCCCGACTGGGTCGCAACTGTTTGCGGCTACGGCTTTCGACGGCTCGATTGATTTTGGTGGGGCCTCTGGGGCGACCTTCCCTGGCTTGACTGGATCTGATTCGGATTCTGGGACTCTGACGGGTGGGAGCCTTCTTCCTTATCTTGGTGTTGGCAACGTTGCTGGCTCGATTGGGGCTAATGGCACTTCAAGTGGTTCGGGTGCGGGTAACTTGATCACTCAGTTTGCCACCGCGGCCGGAGCTAAGTTGGAGATCACCTACACCTACAATCAAAACGAAGTCCCTGAAGCTTCGACTTGGGCCGCGATTGGTTTCGTGGCTTTCGTTGGCGGGTCCACCTTCTTGCGCCGCCGGAATCGCTAATCGGCTCGGGCAAATTGCCCGCTCTTGGTTTTCCAGAAACCCCGTCCGACTAATTGTTGGACGGGGTTTTCGTTTTGATGCTTCTGCACGCTGAGTCGAGCTCGGTCGATATTGCCTCAGGGCTTACGCCAAAAAGAATCCTGCCAGCGTTTCTGCTTCTCGCCGGCCTCGCGGAGGAACGGGGCCAAGGCGCCCAAGTTGATGAAGCGCTCGTTCAGCCAGTGGAACGGCTGGACCAGCGGGCGGGCGAAATCCACGAACAGCACCACGCGGTAGCCGGCGGTGTCGTTCCAGACCTCGTGGTTGAAAGTGTCGTCGAAGATCAGGGCTTCACCCTCGCGCCAGGAGTAGTAGTCGTTGCCGATCCGGATTTTCACCCGCTCGTGGGGCTGCGGAACCATCAGGCCCAGGTGGAAGCGCAATATCCCGTTCCAGGCACCGCGATGGGCCGGAATGTGTTTGCCGGGAGAGAGGATGCTGAAAAACGCCGTGGTCATGCCGGGCAGCTTGCCGAGCAGGCGCATCGTTTCCGGGCAGCGTTTCGCGTTTTCGGAGCAATCCATGCCAATGCCCGCGAGGAAAAAGGTCTTCCAGTTTTGGTCGGATTGGATGGCGCCGACTTCCTTCAGGATGTCCTGAAAGCTGGGCATCTGGTCCCGGAAGGTCATCACGGCATCCAGTTCCTTGCGGACGAGGGGCCACTCGCGCTCGATCTCCGCCGCCCACGGAAACAGGCGGGTGTCGTAGATGTGCGGTTCGCCATGCCGGGAGACGCGGGCCACGCCCCGTTCGAGCAAGTTTTGCACGCCGACCCCGAGGGATTCGAGGGCCGAACGGTTTGCGTTCAGCGTGTGGCGGCGATGATGGAAGTTTTCTGTGGGGCGCTCGGCCCCGGTGATCACGGGCATACGATGGGGCGGCGTCAGAGTGATTCGCCGCGGAACGTGTCGTGACCGTAACAAAGAGAAACTACCGGGAACAAGTCGCGGATGGCGGCCCGAATTCGGTCGGTCGCACCCGCAAACCATGGGCGACCCGGCGGGAGCGCGGCTCTCTGAGCCGCGTGTGGCGTCCACCAATCGAGTTGAAACGCAGGGTGAACTGGACTCGCGACTCGGAGAGTCGCGCTCCAGGCGATGCCTGGTGCGGCCAGGCCAACGCAATGTCGCACTACGCCTCCTTCCGGACGATGAATCGGAACGCCGCGGGCCCGCGATTGATGCTTCGGGGCGCCTCTCCGGAAATCCCCCCCACTGCCCGAGCCGCTTCGGACTACGGTAGCACTTCCGCCCGCGCCGCCAGCCGGCCGTCGAGTCGGGACTGTTTTTGCTCCAGCAAACCTTCGTGGGCGGCCTGGACTGCCTCGCACAGGTCGCTGGCCTCGCTCAGGCGCGGCAGGCTGACGTAGTCGGCGCCGGCCGCGCGCAGGCGGGCGACGTCGGCGATGGTTTCCGCCGGGGCGATGATCTTGGCCGATGGGTTGAGGTCGCGCAGTTGGCGGACCAGGCGTTCATTACTCGAGCCCTTGAGCAACGAGTCGGGAATCGTGCAGACGAGCACCTCGGCCGCCGACACCCCGGCATGGGCAAGGGTGTCGCGCTGGCTGATGTCACCGTAGATCACGCGGATGCCGCGCACCTTGAGCTGGGCGTGGACCACGGGGTTGAAGTCCACGACGGCCAATTCGGCCAGCAGGTTGGGCGATTTCTGGGCCAATTCCTCGACCAAGGAGCTGGCCGTGCGGAAAAACCCGAGCACCAAGATCCGCGCGCCGTGGCCGTGGCCTTCCGCGCCGGGACCTGGCTCGCCGGAGTCGAGATCGCGGAAGCCCTGCCGCTTCAGCCACGGGATGAGCCCGCGCACCATTCCATCGGACCGGGTCATCGCGAACGTGGAGCCGACCGCCAGCGCCACGAAGGCCAGCGACATGCCGGCCGTGCTGCGTGGGCTCACGTGGCCCGACTTCGAGCCCAATTCCATGACGACCAAGGAGAATTCGCTGATCTGGCAGAGATTGATGGCCGGCAGCAGGCTGACCCGCAGGCCGGACTTGAGCAGGTAAAGCGGGGTGAACGTCGTCGCCAGCCGGCTGGCGACCGTGAACAGCATGATGCCCAACGCCATCGTGATTTCCGCGGCACCGGGCACGGGAATCTTCATCCCCAGGCCCACAAAAAACAGCGTCACGAAGAAATCCCGCAGGCTCGTGACCTTGGCCGTGACGTCCAGCGCGTAGGGGAACGTGGACAACGCCACCCCGGCCACGAGCGCGCCCATTTCGCGCGACAGATTCAGCCATTCGCCGAGTTGGCCGACCAGGAAACACCAGCCCAGCGCACCGACGAGCACCAATTCCGGCAAGCGGGCTACGCTGCGGAACAGCGGCGGCAGCACATACCGGCTGAACGCCAGCGCCGCCGTTACCAACGTCACCACGCGCAGGGCGGACATGCCGAGCACGGACAGCTTGAGGTCGTCCAGGCTGGGCTGGATGGCGAGGAACAGGATCGCGAACAGGTCCTGCAAGACGAGCACGCCCAGCGTCACGCGGCCGGCCAAGGTATCCAGCTCGCGCTTTTCGTAGAGCACCTTGACAATGATGACCGTGCTGGAAAGCGCCGCGGCGACGGCCAGATACAAGGCGTCCCAAGACGGACCGCCGAGCTTGAAACCGCCCAGGGAAAACCCGGCCACGCCCAACAGGCAGCCGCCCACGATCTGGACCATCGCCGTCACGCTGATCCGGCTGCCGGCCGCGATGATCTTCTTCAGGTCGATCTCCAACCCGATCATGAACAGCAGGAAAATCAGGCCGAGTTCCGAGATGGTCTCGATGGATTCGCTGTCCACGACCCACTTCAGGCAATACGGCCCCAGCAGGAAACCGCCGACCAGATAGGCCAGCAGCACGGGCTGCCGCAGCCATTGGGCCACCATTCCCAGCAGCCACGCGGCGGCGATGCACATCGCGATGTTTTGGATGAGATGATGCATGGCGTCCTGACGTCCGGGCGAGCTTGCCCGGGAAACCGGCGGGCTGGCAATCACCGGGCAATCCAGCGCCGCTCACATCTTCCCCAGCGAACCCACGGCGTAGAATGCCACCAGCGAGAACAGCATGCCGGCGATGCCCACGATGGTTTCGCAGACCGTCCAGGTGCGCAGCGTCTGGCCCACCGTGAGGCCGAGGCAATCCTTCACGATCCAGAAGCCGGCGTCGTTCAGGTGCGACAGGAACAGCGAGCCGCAGCCGATCGCGCAGATGATCAGCGCCACCTGGTGCGGCGAAAACTCGGGATGCGCCGCCAGCACCGGCACCAGCAAGCCCGACGCCGTCACGATGGACACCGTGGCCGAACCCGTCGCCACCCGGATGAAGGCCGAGATCAGCCAACCGTAGAGCAGGGGCGGCAGGTGCGCCGCCTCGGCAATCCGGCCAATGGAATCCGCCACGCCGCTGTCGCGCAGCACCCGGGCGAACCCGCCGCCGCCGCCGACCACGAGGATGGTCATGCCGATGGCGCCGACGCTCGATTCGGTGAACTTGAGCAGTTGCGGCAGCTGGTAACCGCATTTCGTGCCGAGCGACCAGGTGGCAAAGACCACCGACACCAGCAGCGCGATGCTGGGATTGCCGATGAAGGTGGCGACTTCCCGCGTATGGTTGCCCTTCGGCAGGGTCAGTTCGGCCAGCGTTGAAATGAGCATCAGCACGACCGGCAGGAGGATCGACAGCAAGGTCAGCCCAAAGCCGGGCGCTTTCAGCTTGGGATCGCGGGCGACGTTCTGGACGACGGCCGGCGGCTTGGCTTCCACCCGCTTCACCGCGAGCCGCGCAAAGATCGGCCCAGCGACTGCCGCCGTCGGAATGCCGATGACGAAGCCCCAGAAGAGCACCAGCCCCATGTTGGCCTTCAACGCCTCCACCGCCACGACCGGTCCCGGGTGCGGCGGCATGACGCCGTGCATCACCGAAAGGCAGGCGAGCAGCGGGAGCGTGAGCTTGAGGAAGGGCTGCTTCGTCTCGTGCGTGAGCGTTAGCAGGATCGGCAGCAGCAGCACCAGGCCGACGGCGAACCAAGTCGTCAGGCCCACGGCCAACGCCAGCGCCATGATGCACCACTGAATGTTCTTCGGGCCGAACATCGCGGCGAAACGTTTCGCGAGCACCTCGGCGCCGCCGGATTCCGCCAGCAACTTGCCCAGCATCGCGCCCAACCCGAGCACGGCGGCGATCCCGCCCAAGGTCGCCCCGAGGCCGTCCTGGATGGACTTCGCGACGCCGAGCATGGTGTAGGGCGCGACCTTGCCGGTGGCATCCTTGAACGGGATTTCCATGAGCACCGCGCCGCCGCCCACGAGCAGCGAGGCGATCACCAGCGAGATGAAGGCGTTGACCTTGAGTTTGGTGACCAGCAGCACGAGCACGCCGATGGCGGCCAGCGCGAGCACGATGAGCTTCCAATCCGTGGGATTCATGGGACGCACAACGGTGGCACGACGCGACGGACCAAGGGAAGCCCCGGGAACGGGAAAGCGGGGGGCAGTGCCCAGATGCGCCCGAGCCGTCCCGGCTCTGGAAGCCGGACGTGACTCGCGGACGGCAATTCGGGAAGCTCACGCCGGTTCTCATGAAACAT
Organism: Kapaibacterium sp. (SeqCode); assembly: GCA_044339945.1. Lineage (GTDB taxonomy): Bacteria > Verrucomicrobiota > Verrucomicrobiia > Limisphaerales > UBA9464 > CAIWAH01. The sequence continues at coordinate 9,226 of JBIIUN010000041.1, read as the reverse complement.
CTCCTACCTGCCTCGGTAGTCTCCCGCCTCGGCGCCTCGGTGGCGTTGAGCCTGACCTTGCTCGCCGCGCCCGCCGTGGCCCAGACCAAGTCGGTCCGGCATTCGCCGCCGCTCAAGGAAGCCGCTCCCTCGCGGGCCGGCGTTTCGGCCGAGCGGCTCGCGCGCATCGACGCGATGTGTGAGGACGCGATCCGCGAGCACCGTATTCCTGGGGTTGTGGCGCTCGTGGCGCGCAACGGCAAGATCGTCTATCACAAGGCGTTCGGGCTGGCGGACAACGCGGCCGGCCGCGCCCTGAAGCGCGACGACATTTTCCGCATCGCCTCGCAGACCAAGGCGATCACCGCCACCGCCGTGATGATGCTTTGGGAGGAAGGCCGCTTCCGGCTCGATGACCCAATCTCGAACTGGATTCCCGAATTCAAGCAGCCGCAGGTGCTTAAGACCTACAACGAGGCCGACGGCACTTGGACGGGTGAAACCGCCAAGCGCGAGATCACCATCCGCGATCTGCTCACGCACACGTCGGGCGTCGGCTACGGCGTGATCGATGGCGACGCGCGCTTCAAGCAGCTCTACGCCAAGGCCGGCGTCACTGATCTCTTCACCACGGAACCGGTCACCATCGGAGAGAGCGTGAAGCGCCTCGCGAAGCTACCACTGCACCATCATCCCGGCGACAAGTTCACCTACAGCGAAGGTCTCGACGTGCTGGGCTACTTCATCGAGGTCGTCAGCGGGATGCCTTTCGACGTGTTCCTGCAAAAGCGCCTGTTCGGTCCGCTCGGCATGAAGGACACCGGCTTCTACCTGCCCGCGGAACAGGCTGGCCGGCTCGTTCCCGTGCAGAAGCCTGAGGGCGGCAAATGGGTGCGTTACCCGGTCACCTTCTACGATCCCGACTACCCTATCAAAGGCGCGAAGTCGTTCTTCTCCGGCGGCGCCGGCCTGTGCAGCACGGCGCTGGACTACGCCACGTTCCTCCAGATGTATCTCAACGGCGGCGAACTCGGCGGCGTGCGCCTCCTCAGCCGCACCACCGTGGACACGATCCTGCGCGAGCAGGTGGCCAAGGACCTGTTCGGCGGCAACGACAAGCACTTCGGACTCGCGTTCGGCGTCGTGACCGAAAAGGGCCAGGGCAAGGGCGGCGAAGGCAGCGCCGGCACGTTCGACTGGGGCGGCTACTTCAACACGCAATATTTCGCCGACCCGAAGGAGCAACTCATCGGCGTGCTGATGAAGCAGACCCAGGGCGGCAACGACAACACCGGGTGGAAGTTCCGCCAGCTCGTGGGTCAATCCGTGGATGATTGAGTAGAAGCTGATCACTTTGCCGACTGGAAAACCGATGCGGCATCAAAATCTTAGGGCATGGAGATCACTGACTCGTGACCAACAACTCCGAGGTTCAAATCACTCCCGTGGTCGATGCGCTCTCAACTCGGCTCTTTGATTGGTCTGTGACCAATCTCGGTCGCGAATTGGAGATGAACTGCCCCCTTCTCCGGAAGGCAGGAGCGTTCAATCGTTGGATCTGCGCGTTCACGGAATGGAACTGCGGGTTAGGCGCGGGCGAGCGCCGCATGGTCACGATGGCGTTGGCAAAGCGAGGAAATCTCTACGCTGCACAACGTCTTCGACGGGCGACGAGCGCTGAGGAAAAGGAGATTGTCGTGGCCATGTTGGATGGCGTGAATGTTCAGCTTCGCGACCTTCCGCCACTCAGGAATTCTGCCAACTGGCCGTATGCGATTTCACCAGGTGAAAGGTCGGAGTGTCTCGCAGCGCTTCGCTCCGAGTTGTCCGGACGTTCTGCCGGACGGACGACTGGCAGAAAATCGTCCCTTAGAGCGTTTCCATAAATCATGTAGCGTAACCGGCGTGTAAGGAGAACCCCTGGCAGTCTGCGGGGGTGACGGCGGCGAAAGCGGCCCCGGCCGCCTTGTGCAGCTGGCGGGCGTTCCGTGGCCCCCGGCCTTTCAGCCGCTGCTTGACCTTGTGCCACATCGGCTCGCTCGGGTTGAAGTCCGGCGAAGACGGCGGCAGATGCTCCAGCCGGGCCCCGGCGCCTTCGATCGCCTCCCGCACGCCCGGCACCTTGTGCGTGGCCAGATTGTCCAGGACCACCACCTCACCGGGGGCCAGCGTGCCCACCAGCCCTTGCTTCACCCAGGCCAGAAACAACTCCCCATCCATCGCCCCTTCAAACAGCCACGGTGCCTGGGGGCCCTTGAGGCGCACGGCGGCGATCATGGTGGTTGCCTGATATTGGCCGTGAGGGATCTGGCAGACCAGTCGCCGGCCGCGGGGGCTGCGCCCGTGGCGCCGGGTCATCTGCGTATGGGCCCCGCTTTCATCCACGAACACCAGGCGGTCAGCGGACACGCCGGCCAGCGGTTGGGGCCACTGCTTTCTTTGCGCGGCCACGTCGGGCCGCGACTGCTCGCTGGCCTGCAGCGTTTTTTTTACAGCTCCACCCCAGCCGGGTGAGCCAGAGGTCCAGGGTCGAGGCGGGCCGCCTGAAGGCCGCGGCCAACTCCTCCAGCGTGGCGTCCGGACGCCGCGCCAACATTTGAAGCAGGCGCGCCTTGCGTGGTTCGGTCAGGAGGGTTTTGCGGCCGCACAGATGGGTTTGCGGCTCCAACGTGCCGCGCGCCCCGAACTGCTGGCGCACCCGGCGCACAGCGGCGACGCAGTAGCCGAGGCTGCCGGCAATCGCGGCCGTGCCTTGGCCTTGGCCATAAAGTTCGAGGATGCGTTCGCGGACCGCCACAGGGATCGCTCTCACTGCGCTGACCGTGCCGCCACCTCCACCAGAACGCTACATCATTCATGGAAGTGCTCTAGCCTCAGCGTGACGGCGGTGCCGGAGCCGGGCGAATGGGCCGTGATCATGGGCGGACTGCTCGGGGTCTTCGCGGTCGTGCGCTGTCGCCGGACGGCGTCGGTCCGCTGAACCCCGGAATGGGATCCGCGCCTGGAGCCGAAGAGTTTTCGCCCTTCGGCGTTTTCGGTTCCAGCCTTCGCCACCCCATCCGCCCAACGGTGTAGGCTCGCGCGCCCGGCGGTTGCCGCACTTACTCCCGGGCGCCGCTCCGCAGGAACATTTTCCCGGGCAGTTGCCGCACCAGCTTCTTCATTTCCAGGCTGAACAGCCCGACGGAGACGGCGCTGGCGGGCAGGCCGGTCGCCCGGATTACCTCGTCGATCGCGCGTTCCTCGGAGCCGCTGAGCGTGGCGAGGATCTTCGCCTCGTTGTCCGAAAGCGTCAGGCCGGGCAGCTGGCCGGTCTCGGCCGGCGAGGCGGGTTTGTTGCTCGGCGGGAACAGGTATTCGAACTCGCTCAGGATGTCCTCGACGCCTTCGCAGAGCTTGGCGCCTTTCTTGATGAGGTCGTGGCAGCCCTTGCTACGGGGCGAATCGATCCGCCCGGGCACCGCGAAGACCTGCCGGCCGTATTCGGTGGCGAAGTTCGCGGTGATCAGCGCGCCGCTGCTGAGGTTGGCCTCGATGACCACCGTTCCGAGTGTCATGCCGGCGACGATGCGATTGCGGATGGGGAAGGACTGTTTGTCGGCGGGCCGGTTGAACGGGAACTGGGTCATCACGGCACCCTGGGCCGCGATGCGTTCGAAGAGTTCCGCGTTCTCAGGCGGGAAGACCAAATTGATGCCGGTGCCCAAGACTGCGATGGTGCGACCCTTCGCCGTCAGCGCGCCCTGATGGGCCGAGGTGTCGATGCCGCGCGCGCCGCCGCTGACGACCGTCACGCCGGTGTAGGCGAGCTGGTAGCCGAGCTTGCGGGCGGTCTCGAGGCCGTAGGTGGTGGTCTGCCGGGAGCCGACGAGGGCCACGCCGTTCTTGTCCTCGGGCTTCAGCGTGCCCTTCACGTAGAGCACCACGGGCGGATCGTAGATCTCCCGGAGGTGTGCGGGATAATCGGCGTCCAGCTGGGTGACCACCCGACAGCCGTAGTCGGCGACGCGTCGGAGTTCGCCGGGGAGGTCTACCGTGTTTTCCCAGCCGCTGATGGCCTCGGCCGTGTCGGGCCCGATCCCGTTGACGGCGAGCAACTGGGGCGTGCCGGCCTGGAGGATGGCGGCCGGCTCCCCGCCGAAGTGGTCGAGGAGCTTGCGCAGACGCACCGGGCCGACGTGTTCGACCATGTTCAGCGCGATGAGGGCTTCGCGGGGATCCATTCCGGGAGGGGAATAGGCGACCCGGCCGGGCGAAGCAATGCCGGGGGCGGCGGAGCCGGAAAAACCTGAGTTTTGGCTTTTCCTGTCGGGCCGAGCGGCTATCACCTGTATGGCAGTTCCCACACGCTCCCACATTAGCCATGAAAGCCAATTCCTTGTTCGGCAGAACTCAAAGGGCCGGTTTCACCCTGATCGAACTCCTCGTCGTCATCGCGATCATTGCGATCCTGGCCGGCATGCTGTTGCCGGCGTTGAGCAAGGCGAAGCTCAAGGCCACCGGCACCGCCTGCATCAGCAACCAGAAGCAGATGGTGCTCGGCTGGATCATGTATTCCACCGACCACGCCGACCGGCTGATCAATTTCCTCCAGCGCCGGAACGACCGGAACGACATTCCCTGGCGCTTCGATCCGCCTCCCCGGATGCCGACGTTCCCGGCGGGCATTTCCAGCGAGAAACGGATCCAGATGGTCATCGAGGAAGGCTACCGGCAGGGCGGGCTGTTCAATTACGCGCCCAGTCCCGGCATCCTCCACTGTCCTGGTGATACCCGGAACAAGCTCAAGGCGGGCCGCGGCTACACTTACGTCAGCCTCTCCGGCGTCGGTTCGCTCAACGGCGAGTCGCCCCAACTCTACAAGCAGTCCTCCATCCTCCGGCCGAGCGACCGGTTCGTGTGGATCGAGGAGAATGATCCCCGCGGCGAGAACATCGGCTCGTGGATCATGAGCCAGGGCAACCCCGCGCAGGACTTCCGGGGCGCCCAGCTGGTTGATTCCACGGCCGTGTTCCATGGCAACGCCAGCACGTTCAATTTTGCGGACGGCCATGCCGAATCCAAGAAGTGGGTCGATCCGGTCATGATCCGATATTCCGCCAGCATGGACCCCAACAAGTTCAGCAGCGCGCCCAATGACACCCGGGCACCCAACGACGTGCGCTGGCTGGCCCGGCGTTATCCTTCGACGATCAACCCCTGACCAGGCTGCCCGTTTCCTGACGATCCGTCCCCAAACCTCAGCAACGCCATGAACTCACCCAGACTCGGTTCCCCTTCGCGGCGCTCGGGTTTCACGCTCATCGAACTCCTCGTCGTCATCGCGATCATTGCGATTCTGGCCGGCATGCTGTTGCCGGCTTTGAGCAAGGCCAAGCTGAAGGCCACCGGTGCCGCCTGCATGAGCAACCAGAAACAGCTCATTACTGCCTGGTTCATGTATTCCCAGGATTTCCGGGATGAATTGCTGCCAACCCGGGCGCCGGGCATGGAACATCCGGGCGGGGGCTATTGGGCGAGCCCAACCCCGGCCATTACGGGCAACATCACTCGCGCCGAGGCGGAGCGGCGGGTCAGGACCGGCCTCGAAAGGTCCGCAATCTTCAAATACTGCTCCGCCATGGGCGCCTACCATTGCCCGGGTGATTTGCGCACCAAGAACCGGAAACCCGGCGCTGGCTGGGCTTATGACAGCTATTCCAAGTCGGAGACCATGGGCGGCTACTTCAACCCGACATCCGGCGCCCGTGAAAGCGGTTGGCAAGACCTGAGGAACCAATTCACAAAACAAGCCCTGATCCTGGAGCCCGCCAATTCCATGACCTTCATCGAGGAGTCCGACCCGCGGACCTACAACCTCGGCACCTGGGCCATCAACGTCCCGCCCAACGCCGGGTGGGTGGATCCGTTCGCCATTTTCCACGGCACCGTCAGCACCTTCGCCTTTGCCGACAGCCATGTGGAGCTCCACCGCTGGCTGGAACCGTCCACGATCAAGGCCGCCACCGATTCCGCCCAGGGCAAGGACAGTTTCTTCTGGGCCGGTGGCAATGCCCGGAACCGCGATTTCCAGTGGGTTTACGAACGTTACAAGAGCACCGCCTGGCGGCCGCTGCCCTGAACCGCGATGTCACCGCGGTGAAGTCGTTGGCCCAACAGCACCCGGCGGGCGAGGTCCAAATCCGCAATTTCCGCCGGCTGGACGACTGGATCGCCACCGGCGGACAGCCCACGGCGGAGGAGTTCCGCGAACTCGCGGCGTTGGGCATGCAGGCCGTGATCAATCTGGCGCTGCCCACGTCCACTTACGCCCTGCCAGATGAGCCGGAATTGGTAGCCTCGCTGGGCATGGCTTACGTGCCGATCCCCGTCGTCTTTGAAGCTCCGCGGGCGGAGGACTTTGACCGCTTCTGCGCCGAGTTGGCGAACCACCGGGACCAGAAGGTGTTCGTCCATTGCGCGCTGAACTACCGGGTCTCGGCCTTCGTCGCGCTCCATCGGGTCCGCCACGGCTGGGACCGTGAGGCGGCGTGGGCGGAAATGCGGACGATCTGGGAACCGGACGAGGTGTGGGCCCGGTTCCTCGCCGATCAACTGGCGCGCTTCGCCCAGCCCGCCTGAGCGGCATATTCGCATTGGGCGCCGGGCCTGCCATCCGCTAGTCTCGACGCCATGAAATCGGCCTACGAACTCGCGATGGAACGGCTCAACAAGGTGGCGCCCAGCAAGACCCTGAACGCCGCGCAAAAGGAACGGATCGCCGACCTGGAATCGCTCTACAAGTCGCGCCTCGCCCAGGTCGAACTCGCCACCAACGACGAGATCGAGGCGGCGGCGGCGGCCAAGGAGTTTGAAAAGGAATTCTCCCTGCGCGAACGGCTCCAGGCCGAACGCAAGAAGCTGCAGGCCGAGCTGGAGGAGAAGAAGGACGCGGTCCGCAGCGGCCGCTGACTTCTCCGCGGCCGCCCGGGGTGCGCCCCGTGACCAACTTTTGACGGGTCGCCTTTTGACGGGCCGCCCGGTCGCGGCCAGCGTAGGGACGCTCGACGGGGCTTCGCCCGCGTCGCCAAGGAGAGTCGAAATCCAGATGAAGCCGATCAATCTCGTTGCCCTTGCGGTTGCAGTGGGAACCACGTCCGTCCTGGGGAATTCCTGGCTCAGCCAATACCACCTGATCGTCAGCGATACCCTGACCAGCGTGGCGGAAGTCGAGGGGCGGGCCGTAATCAACCAGCTCGCCTTCGGGAATTCGTTCAACGTCGGCGTGAACTACAGCTCGCCGTCCTCGCAGATCAATCTGGCCATCCGTGGGCCGGTGGCCGCCGGCAACGCCATCCAGCTCAATGCCGGCAGCCTGCACGTGCCCGGCGGTGCGACCCAGTCCGGCAACCAGGTCACCTTCGGCAACGGCCGGCGGTTGAACCTCAACGGCGGCGGTTCCCTCCAATCCGGCGCGGGCACGTTCAACTACGATGCGATCTTCACCGGGATCGCGGCCGAGTCTTCATTTTACGACACCTTCGCTGCAAACAGTTCGCTGAGCCTGCCCAGCGGCCAACCCGGGCCCGCCACGTTCAACGTCGGCAACAGCCTCGGCGCCGGGAACGTTGCCGTCTTCAATCTCTCCGGCACCCAGGCGGCTTCGTTGTTCGACAGCAGCCTCGTGCAGCAGATTGACCTGAACCTCAACGGGGCCAATCCCGCCGCCATCCTGATCAATGTCGATGGCTCGGCCATCAACTACGGGGCTGGCGGGAATTTCGTCGGCAACTTCGTGACCGGAAGCGCCGTCGGGAAGGTGATGTGGAACTTCACCGAGGCGACCTCGATTGCGATGAACAAGAGCTTCTATGGCACGGTGCTGGCCCCCAAGGCCACCTTGTCGAGCAGCGGCGGCGCCCTGGAAGGCGCGGTCGCGGTCAAGAACCTGAGCGCCACGGTGGAAGTGCATCCGCCGCTCTTTGCGGGCCAACTGCCCTCCGTTTCGCCCGTGCCGGAAGCATCCACCTGGGCGGCCGGGCTGGCGCTTGCCGGCGTGCTGGGCTGGCAATGGCGCCGGCGGTAAACGTCGGACCGGGATTTCAGTCCGCGCCGAAATCTTCCACGAACCGCGCGTCCTCGCGGTATTGCGCCGGCCGGATGCCGAGTTGGTCGAGCGTGCGTTGGCGAACCCCGGCCGCAATCTCGTCGCGGGTCAGTTTCGGGCGGGCCGGATCCGCGCCGGGCCAGCATCGGTCCCGGTGTCGAGGCGCCCACCAGGACGGCTTCACCACGGGCGGCGGCTGGTAGAACTCGCCGCGGTCCTGCGCCGCGACGAGCCAGTCGATCACGTCGCGTGGCGTCGCCATGGTCGCCGCCGCGGCGTCGGGAATCTGGACGCCGAATTCCTCCTCCCAAGCCATGACCAGTTCCACCGTGTCGAGTCCCATGACTTCGCTCTGCCCTCGGACCCGGTTCCGTGTCAAGGTCCGGCCCGTGCGCCTGCCCATCCTGATGCTGCTCACCGCCTGGTTCGCCGCCCTCGGCGCGGACTGGCAACCCCTCTTTGACGGCAAGTCCCTCGCCGGCTGGACGCCGACCAAGTTCGGCGGCGGCGGGGAGATCGAGGTCAAGGACGGCGCCCTCGTGCTCAACCAAGGCATCCTGACGGGCGTGAACTACACCAATCCCGTGCCCACCGTGGACTACGAGGTGGCGTTTGAAGCCCGCCGGGTGATGGGGCAGGACTTCTTCTGCGCGCTTACGTTTCCCGTGCGCGATTCCCACGCCACGTTGGTCCTCGGCGGCTGGGGCGGCGCGGTGGTTGGCATCTCGTCGCTCAATAACCAGGACGCCTCGCAGAACGACACGACGCAGTATCGCAATTTCAAGACGGGCCAATGGTATCGCTGCCGCCTGTCGGTCACCGCCACGAACCTCAGCCTGTGGCTGGACGACGAGCACCTCATCAATGCTGACATCCGGGGCGTCGAAGTCTCGCTGCGGCCGGGCGAAATCGAGCTGAGCAAACCCTTCGGCATCGCGACGTGGAGCACCACCGGCGAGATTCGCGACCTGAAGCTGCGCCGGCTGAAGGACGAGGCGAAGGCCGCGCCGGCTAATTCCTCCGGTCCTTCGACCAATGCCGTCGCGCTGCCCGCCGCGCTGGTTGGCCAACTCAGCAAGCTGGTGGCCGCCGCGACCAATTCCGGCGTGGGTTACCTCCGGCTGGCGGAACTCTGCGACACGTTTGGGGCGCGACCGTCCG
>JBIIUN010000397.1:0-4713 GCA_044339945.1 Kapaibacterium sp. (SeqCode) | reverse complement strand
TTCTGAAATACGGACAGCAAACGGTCCGTCCCGGCGTTGACCGGCCACGGACGGCTCTCGCTGAGGATTTCAGCCTGCACCGCGCACGGATACCCGTCGACCGGGCTGGCCACGTCGCCCGCGCCGCTCAACCCCAGCAAGGCGGCCTTGCCGGCGGCGTAGATCGCCGGATCGAAGGCGCGCATCTCCCCCTCGGCCACCGCCTCGTGGGGCACCCGGTTGAGCCCGCCGCCACCACGGATCACTCCGGGATTGAAGGTGAGTTCCCGCGTGTAATCGGTGAGCGCGGCGACCCGGTCCAGGGTCCGGCCCAATTGGACGATCGCATTGGCCCCGCGCCCATGCTTAACCCCCGCATGCGCGCCCCGGCCCGTGGTCGTGATTCGCCAGGTGGCGCGCCCCTTGCGGCAACGGACCAAACGACGGCCGCCCGCCAGTTTGCCCTCCGCCTCAAACACCAGTGCTGCGAGTGCGTTCCGCCCGAAGCGAGCCCGGCACATCTCGCCGAAGTCCGGCGAAAGCAGCTCCTCGGACGAGTTCAGGTAAAGCTGCCAGTTCACGGCTGCGAACTGGGCGGGGGCGAATTCCCGCAAGGCGTGCAGCACGAGCCACATCATCACCGTGCCGCCCTTGATGTCGTGGGTGCCGGGGCCGAAAATCCGGTCGCCCTCTGGCTGCCAGCGGAAATTGTTCCGGAGTTCCTCCTCGGGCGGGAACACCGTATCGAGATGCGACACCAAGGCCAGCGCCGGTCCGCCGGCCGGTCCCCGGGTCAGCACCAGGTGATCGCCAAACTCCGGGTTGGTGGACGGAACGAATTCAGCGGCGAAGCCAAGCGGGGCAAACGCCTCGGCGGTCAGGCGGGCGACGGCGTTCACGCCCTCAGGGTTCAGGGTCCACGAATTGAGCTCCACCATGCGCCGCAACAGTTCCAGCGCGGCCGGCAATTGGCGTTCGAGATATTCAGTCAGCCGAAGGTGATCCATCGCGGCCGGAGAGTGCCGCGCAGTCGGGTTTCCTTCAATCGGCGCCTGCACTTCCGCCTGATTTTGGGAACGGCCGGCGGTGGCAATCAATGGCCCGGCGCACGCTCGCTCAGCGCCACGTGATTTCGCTGATGTCGATGTGCCAGTCGCTGCCGTCAGTGACGCGGAGCCCATTGGCCTCCTGACGATAACGAACCTTGTCCAGCTTCACCGAGGACGGGATCACGTTGATGATGACCTCGCCGGACACGGCGGAGACGATCCGGGTGCGGAGATCCGCCCGGCGCACGAACTGGAAGGTCATCGGGTCCACCGCGTAAACGTGTCCGGTCACCCGCACCACGCCCGCGTCATACGCCTCGACCGTGCCCACAAAGTGCCGGTGCGGATCGTGTTCAAACAACCGGCGGTGGATGATGTGAACCTTTTCGCCGGGACTGAGAATCACCTGTTTCACCGCGGCGATTGTGAGGACGGCAACAAGGCGAAGCAAAGCCCCGTTTCAAGGAACGGGTGGCAAAATGACCCGGCGCACCGTGTCCGCCGGGTCGAAGCGCACCGGGGAGAACTCGATCGCCTCGCCGTCCTTCAGCGGGCGATAAGCATGAGCCACTCCGGCTTCCAGATAGACCAAGTCGCCGGCAACCAGCGTCAGGGCAGCCCGCTCACCGGTGGTGACGTCTTCCATCACGAGCTCCACCTCGCCGGCGACCAGGTAGAAATACTCGTGCTTGCGCTGGTGGACGTGATTGCCCCGGATCGTTCCGGCCCGGAGCTCCAGCCATGCCAGATAACGAATCCCGTCGTCGGCATCGTAGATCTGCGCTGCTGCGCCCTGCGGGAGCAGCAGCCGCTTCAGCAGTGGCCCGCCCGGCAGGCCGGGTTCCACGACGGGCAACGAGGTCTTCGTCACCCGGCCGGCCAGGAATCGTTCCATCTCCATACGGTGGGGCAAAAGCGTCCCGGACTCCTCCGGGGCGCCCGCTATTTCATCGCCGGATAGGTGGTCCACCAGCCGACCATCTCCTCCACGCTGGCCGGTGGCTTGATCTGCCGGACAACCCGGAAGCCGAGGAATTGCGCGTCGGTCAGGTAGAACTTCGACTTGGGCAACTGCGGATCACGCATCTTCCAAGTCTGGTCGCTCGGCTTACGCTGGGCGATGCGCAGCTGGTCCACCTCGTCATCCCACGAACCGCCGCGGGCCACGTGCGGATATTCGGCAAAGCCGGGCAATGCCGGGTTCTCCGCGCCCAGGGTCTTGTAGGCGTCAGCCTTGTAGCCGTCGTAAGTCCATTCGGAAACGTTGCCCAGGATGTCATGCAGTCCCCACGGATTCGGCTTCAGCTTGCCGACCTTCTGGTATTTGCCGTCGGCATTGATGAACGACCAGGCGTATTCGTCGGCCTGCTTCGGGTCGTCGCCCCAGAAGAACTTGGTCGTGGTGCCGGCGCGGGCCGCGTATTCCCATTCGGCCTCAGTCGGCAGGCGGTAGAAATGGCCGGTCTTGGCCGAAATCCAGCGGCAATACAGCAACGCCGCGTAATGGGTCATGCTGATGGCAGGGAACCCGTTCTTGCCCATGCCGAAGCTCATCTCGACATAGGGTGTCGTCGGCCGGCTTACGGCGTCGGCTTCCTTGCCCACGTAGGGATTGCCGCCGTCCTTGCCGGGGAAGTCGGTGATGATCAGCAGCTCGCGGTTCACGCGTTCGGTGCTGACGTTGGCGCCCTTCTCCATGCCGGGGAACTGGAAGACCTCATACTCGTCCCACGTCACCTCGGTCTTGCCCATCCAGAAGGGCTCGACCTTGACCTTGCGCTGCGGACCCTCGTCCGCCTTGCGGCCAGCTTCCCCGTCGGGGCTGCCCATCAGGAATTCACCGCCGGGAATCGCCACCATGTCGAACGCGACCGGCGTGCCGGGAATCTTCTCGTTGAACCCGGCGTGCTGGACCTTCTCGGATTCAGCCTTCTGCTTGATCAGTTGGAACAGCGCCTCATTGACCTGCTTCCAATCCCGGTCAGAGGTCGTGGTCTCAGGTTCCCGCTGCTCCAGCTTCAGGCCGTCCGGCCAATACGCGCCCTGCTCGATCCATTCGGCCACCAGGTCGGCCTTGGCCCGCGGCAGCGGTCCGCCCTTCTTGGCCGGCGGCATCACGTCGTCGTGGTCCTTCGGCAGGATCATCGTGGTGAACACCTTCGAAGCCTGCGCATTGCCGATGACGATGTCCTTGGACTTGAAGAACTCCTCCTTCACGTCCATGCGCAGGTCACCCTTGGCGTGGCCTTCCTTGTGGCACGCCACGCAGTTGACCTCGAAGATTGGCTTCACCTGCTTCACGAAATCCACCTTCTCCCGCTGCTGGAGCTTCAGGTCTTCCGGCCACTTGGCGCCCTCGGTAATCCATTGCTTGAGCGTGTCCTGCTGCGCCTTGGTCAGCTTGTCGCCCTTGGGCGGCATGATGTCGTCATGGTCCGGGGCCAGCGTGGTGCTGACGTAGAGCGGCGACTTGGCGGGATCGCCGGGGACCAAGGACGTGCCGTCCTCGCCGCCCTTGATCGCGTCGGCCCGGGTGACCAGGGACAGCTTGCCCTTGGGTTTTTCCGTCCCGTGGCACTTGAGGCAATAGACCTCCAGGATGGGACGGACCTCTTTCTTGAAATCGACTTCGGCCAGCGCGGAGGAAAATCCGACGGCGGCAACCAGCGAAACGGCAACGATGTGCTTCATGCGCAGCAAGTGGACGGAGAGTAGCGGGGGAATGTTCGGAGGTGTCAAACTTCCGGAAACGGAGAAATCGGGGAAACCCGGCGGGCGGCGCCACCGCCAAACCGGCATCGCCGCGTCCCCGACCGCTCTGGCAAAACCCTTCGGCGCCGGCCCGCTCCGGGTTAACCCGGTCGCTTCCATCCGGGGCCGGTCCAACGTGCCGCCGGCTTCCAGCCGACGGAACCCCGAGGTGGCCCCGCCCCGCCCCGCGGACAAGCCGGTGCCCACTTCCAAGCCGCGCCCTTGTTGGCCTCCGGCCGAAGCCTGCGGCGGGCGCGGATGACTGCCGGCAGCCCTTCCCGCACAATCACTGCGCGAGCCGTCAGGGACTCCCGGCAGGATGCCGGCAGCACTTTGCAACGCGCGCTCGACCCTGACCCGATTTCGGCAAACCCTTTCCCCATGATCGCCGTCGCCCGTTGCCTGGGTTTTGCTTTCGCCGTCGGTTGCCTTGGCCGCCTGCTGGCCGCCGATACCGTCCGCAGTTGGGTCACCTCGGAAGACCTGACGCATCGATTGACGGCCCAGCCCGAAGTGACGCTCTCGGCCTCCCCCACGCCGGCCGGCACCGTCATCACCGTCGATCCGACCAAGACCTTCCAGACCATCTACGGCCTTGGCGCGTCGCTGGAACACACCACCTGCTCCAACCTCTTCCGCATGGCGCCCGCCGAACGCGAGCGCGCCATGGACCTGCTCGTCTCGCCCGACCGCGGCCTTGGCATGAACCTAATGCGCGTCTGTATCGGCACGTCCGACTTCGCGGGTGAACCCTGGTATTCCTACAGCGATCTGCCGGCCGGCCAGACCGATCCCGAGTTGAAGGGCTTCAGCATTTCGAAGGACCGCGCCTACATCCTGCCATGCCTCAAGCTGGCCAAGGCGCGGAATCCCGAGCTCATCTTCTTCGCCTCGCCATGGAGTCCGCCCGGTTGGATGAAGAAGATGAGCTCGG
>JBIIUN010000395.1:0-4745 GCA_044339945.1 Kapaibacterium sp. (SeqCode) | reverse complement strand
AGCCGAAGCTGGTGATGGATCTCGTGGACGAGCAAATCGAGGTCGTGAGCCGCGCGTTTCTCGGGCTCACCGTTGGCTGTGCCCGCTGCCACGACCACAAGTTTGATCCGATTTCCGCGCGCGACTACTACGCGCTGGCCGGCATCTTCAAGAGCACGAAGACGATGGAGAACCTAGCCTTCGTGTCGAAGTTCAACGAGCGCCGCATCACCGGGGCCGCCGAACTCAGGGCCATCGAGACTCACGCCGCGGCGCTGACCGCCGCGAGCAACGCCGTGACCAAAGCCACGCAACAGGCCAACGCCGCGCTCACGGAAAGTTGGCGAACCAACCTGACCGCCTACTTGGCCGCGACCGCCGAGGTCGGACCGGTAACCAGCCTGGCCTCCAACCTCGTCGTCCGCCTCCGCGAACTGGTCTCGTCCAATCAGGTGACCAATTCGGTCAGCCGCACGCTGCGGCAACTGGCCGCCGACCCGGCGTCAGTGCCGGCCTTCCTCGCGCGGGGCAACGATCCGGGACGCGCCAAGGGCCTTCGTTTGGCTCCCGGCAAGTTTGGCGCGGCCTTTCGCGGGACCGGGAAGAACCACCTGGAATTGCCGTCGTCCGACGCGCTGGAACCGGCGCAACTGACCGTCGAGGCCTGGGTGCGGGCCACCGAGTTTCCCAAGGACGGCGACGCCCGGCGCTGGCTCGTGGCAAAGAACGCCAACGAATGGGCCGAAGGACACTACGCGCTGATGCTCGATCGCGACCGCCCGGGCGCATACCTGAACCTTGGTGGCGGCCGGGAGAACGTATTCGCCCTCTGGGCCAGCCAGCCGCTGAAGTCCGGCCAGTGGCATCACCTCGCATTCACCTACGACGAGAAGACGCTTCGGCTCTACGTGGATGGACAGCCGGCCGGGCACACGGAGATCAACCGCCCGCGCAAACCCGGCAGCGGTCCGCTCGCCTTGGGCCGCCGACCGGATGGCCACGTGAACTTCCGCGGCGACTTGGATGAAGCTCGGGTGCTCGGCCGGGCGCTGACGGCCGCCGAAGTGAAAGCGCGTTTTGAACAACCCACTACCAACATGGCCCCGGACGTCGTGGCGGCTTGGGATTTCAACGACCTGTCCACGGCCAACCGCGATGCCTTGGCGCTCGACGAAACCTACGATGCCCTGTTCGGCAACGAGGGCGTGTTCACGCTCCTCTCGGACCCGCGCCCGCTCTACCCGGCCGAGACTCGGGCCAGCCTGGCCGCCTTGGAGCGCCAACGCGACGACCTGAAGTCCCGCGCCCCGGCGACGGCCGCCTTCGCGCTCGCGGTCGAGGAAGACAAGCCCGTGGACCTGCCGGTGCATATCCGGGGCAGCCACCTGAACTTGGCAAAGGAACCGGTGCCGCGGGGATTCATCCAAGTTGCCAACCAAGGGGCGGCGGCCGCCCCGCAAAAGGATCACAGCGGCCGCCTCGAACTCGCGGGCTGGCTGACGAGTCCCGACAATCCGCTCACTGCCCGGGTGATCGTGAACCGGATCTGGCAGGCGCACTTTGGCGAAGGGCTCGTGCGCACCCCGGACAACTTCGGCCTGCGCGGCGAAACTCCATCGCATCCGGAGCTGCTCGACTGGCTGGCACGCGAGTTCCTCCGCTCCGGCTGGGACGTGAAGCACCTGCACCGCCTCATCCTGGGCAGCGCGACCTGGCAGCAGGCATCGGAAATGCGGAATGCGGAGTTCGGAATGCGGGATGAAACGGCCCGCGTCGGCGCGCAGCCCATTCCGCAATCCGCATTCCGCAATCCGCATTCAGAAGATCCGGACAACCGGCTCCTAGCCCACTTCCCCCGGCAGCGACTGGAAGCCGAGATGGTGCGCGATGCGCTGCTGGCCGTTTCGGGCCGGTTGGAAGCAACCTCGGGCGGCACCTTGGTGAACTGGAAGAACGACGACTACACGCCGACCGACGACGTGTCCGCCGCCTCAACGCGACGTTCCGTCTATCTGCCCATCGTGCGTGACCGCGTCTTCGACGTGTTCACGATCTTCGACTTCGCCAACCCGAGTGTCGGCACGTCGAAACGTAGTCCGACCGTCGTGTCGCACCAGGCACTGTTCTTCCTCAACAGCCCCCTGGTTAAGTCCTCGGCCCGGGCGCTGGCGGAGACGCTGTTGGCGGAACTCCCCCACGATCAGGACGCCCGCATCCAACTTGCTTACGAACGGGCCTTCGGCCGGCCGCCGACCGAACCGGAGCTCCAGCGAACTGTCCGCTTCATCGCGTCGGCCACCCGGGGTGCCGGCCTGGATTCGGACCTTGCCGCCTGGACCGCGTGGTGCCAGGCGCTCTTCGCCGCCAACGAGTTCCTGTATCGGGAGTGAAACCTTGCCCGTTACCCGGCGACTTCCTAGTTTGGCTCCATGAAAAAGCTCACGGCAATCCTGCACCGCGGCGAACCGGACGAGGGTGGGTTCTGGGCGACGTGCCTTGAGGTTCCGGGTGCGAATGGCCAGGGCGAGAGCCGCGAGGAATGCCTCCGGGACCTTGAAGCCGCGGTTCGTTTGCTGCTGGAAACGGAGCGCGAGGAGGCCTTCCGGATTGATCCCCTCGCCGAGGAGGCGGAACTGGTGCTCGCATGAAACGCCGCACGCTCCTCGGCCATTTGCAGGAGCACGGCTGCCATTTGCTTCGGGAAGGCGGCAGCCATTCCGTTTGGGTCAACCCACAGACGGGGCGTCGTGAAACGGTTCCGCGCCACAACGAAATCAAGAAGCACCTCGCCAAGAGCATCTGTCGTAATCTGTCGGTGCCGATTCCACCCGGAGACTGAGCAATGCCGCACAACCTACCCCCGCCCCTTAGCCGCCGCCAGATGCTCCGCCAGTGCGGCGCCGGCTTCGGCAACCTCGCGCTGCTCGGGCTGCTGTCCTCGCTGGAACGGACCATCGCCAGTTCGGCCGTGAACCCGCTCGCCGCCCGGCCGCCGCTGTTCCGGCCGCGGGCCAAGCGCGTGATCTTCCTCTTCATGCACGGCGGGCCGTCGCACGTGGACACGTTCGACTACAAGCCAGCGCTGATCCGCGATTCCGGCAAGCCGCTGCCGTTCGACAAGCCGCGCATTCAGTTCGCGAAGACGGCCAACCTCCAGCGTTCGCCGTGGGAGTTCCGGCCCTACGGCCAGTCCGGCGCGATGGTCAGCGACCTGTTTCCGCACGTCGGCGCGTGCGCGGACGACCTCTGTTTCCTCAAGTCCATCCACGGCACCAACGAGGCGCACGGCGGCGCGCTGCTGAAGCTGCACACCGGTTCCGACAATGCGGTGCGGCCCAGCATGGGTTCGTGGATCTCCTACGGGCTCGGCTCCGAGAACCGCAATCTGCCCAGCTTCCTCACCATCAACCCCACCCTTGGTCACGGCGGCGTGGGCAACTGGTCGAGCGCCTTCCTTCCGGCCGTGCATCAGGGAACGCCCATCGGCGGCGGCATGCCGGTGGAAAAGGCGACGATCAACTACCTGCGCGACCCCGACAGTGATCCCGCCCGGCAGCGCGCCCAACTCGACCTGCTGGGCGATATGAACCGCGAGCATCTCGCCCACGCCGGACCCGATTCCGCGTTGGAAGCCCGCATCGAATCCTTCGAACTCGCGTTCCGCATGCAGATGGAGGCGCCCGAGACGATGGACCTCGCGAACGAGTCCGACGCGACCAAGAAGCTCTATGGCCTGGACGATCCGAAGACCACCTCCTTCGCCCGCCAATGCCTGCTCGCCCGTCGGTTCAGCGAACGCGGCGTCCGCTTCGTGCAGGTCACCCACGGTTACTGGGACCAGCACGATGAGCTCACCAAGGACCACGGCCGTTTGGCCTCCGAGGTGGACCGCCCCATCGCCGGCCTGCTGCGCGACCTGAAGTCGCGCGGACTGCTCGACGAAACACTGGTGATCTGGGGCGGCGAGTTCGGCCGCACCCCCACGCTCCAGGGCAAGGACGGCCGGGACCACCATCCGCACGCCTTCACGATGTGGCTGGCCGGCGGGGGCGTGAAAGCCGGCTTCAGCTACGGCGTGACCGACGACTACGGCTTCTACTGCGTGGACCAGAAAGTCCACGTCCACGACCTGCACGCGACGATCCTCGCCCTGCTGGGCTTGGACCACGAACAACTCACCTACCGACACGCCGGCCGGGACTTTCGCCTGACCGATGTGCACGGGCGCGTGGTTCGGGACATCTTCGCCTGAAGCGAACATCGGCCCGGCGTCCGATTACGCGGCGGAAGATCCACTCGTGGCAGGCGAGCTCTCGGCAAACCGGTAACCCACGCCCGGCTCCGTGAGGAACAGCACGGGATTCGCCGGATCGGCTTCCAGCTTCTCGCGCAGCCGCGCGACATAGACACGGAGATAATGGGTCTGCCCCTCGGCCCCCGCACCCCATACTTCCCGGAGCAGGTGCCGGTGCGTGAGCACCTTGCCGGCGTGCTTCACGAAGAGCTTCAGCAACGAATACTCCGTGGCGGTCAAAGCCACGCCCTGTCCGCCGAGCGTCACCGTTCGGCTGGCCAAATCGACCACCAAAGCGCCGGTGCGGAAGACCGGCGCGTCGGGCTTCTTCTCCGCGTGACGAAGCGCGACCCGCACCCGCGCCAGCAGTTCGCCGGTGTGGAACGGCTTGGTCACGTAATCGTCCGCGCCCTGGTCCAGGGCGGACACCTTGTCGGATTCCGCGTCCTGCACGGACAGGATCACCACCGGC
>JBIIUN010000394.1:0-4748 GCA_044339945.1 Kapaibacterium sp. (SeqCode) | reverse complement strand
CATGCGGCAACTGGAGCAGAAGGAGCTCAAGTTTTCCGCGCTGGTGAAGGGCGTGGTGGACAGCGTGCCCTTCCAGAAACGTCGCGGCGAGGGCGACTTGGCGCAGCAGGCGGGCAACTAGCGCCGCTTGTTGCCCCGCGCGGAACCCGCTAGGGTGACCGCGAAGCATGAAGCTGCTTTCCCGCGCGCCAGACCAAGTCGTGTTCCGCATTACGAAGCGGGAATACGAGGCTTTGCTGGTGGCCCTGCGATTGCGTTCGCATCTGCCGCGCCGGCCGCGTTCCCTGGCCAGCGACACTCCGCGGGAAGATCGGTTGGTCGTGGCGCAGGAGGATTTGGCCGCGGCCCTCAAGGATCACCGCGAGGAGCTTTCCCAAGGCATGGAGGCTCTGCTCGCCGACCAGGCCCGGTGTGTGCCGCAGAAGGGCGGCGGTTACCAGTTGATCCTGAAGGGGGGCGATGCGGAACTGCTCCTCCAAGCCTTGAATGACGTCCGGGTTGGCGCCTGGGAAAAACTGGGTTGCCCGGATTTCGAGTCGGGTGACCGGCCGGAGCTTTCGGATGAGAATTTCCTCTGCTTTTGGGCGTTCCAGGTCACCGACGTGTTTCAGGGGGAACTGCTCGCCGCCTTGATGCCGGAGGAATAATGGTCGCGCTGCTGGACGATGGACTTTGGTTTCCGGACCCGCGCAAGGCGCGTCCGGACGGGTTGGTGGCGGTCGGCGGCGACTTGTCGGTGGAGCGGCTGCTCCTCGCTTACCGGTGCGGGGTTTTCCCGTGGAGTGCCGAGCCCATCACTTGGTGGTCGCCCAATCCCCGGGCCATTTTTGACCTCGAGCACATCCATGTCTCACGAAGTCTCGAACGGACGCTGAAGCGGGGTCACTTTTCCGTGACCTACGACGAAGCCTTTGAACAGGTGATCCAAGGCTGCGCCGAGGCGCCCCGGCGCGAGGGGCAGACGTGGATTTCGCCGGAATTCATCGCGGCCTACACCCGCTTGCATTACGCCGGACATGCCCATTCGGTCGAAGTCTGGCACGAAGGGCAACTGGCCGGCGGGATTTACGGCGTGTCCGTGGGCGGCCTGTTTGCCGGGGAATCCATGTTTCACCGGGTGACCGACGCTTCCAAAGTGGCCTTGGTCCACTGTGCGCGGCGCTTGGCAGCCCGACATTTCACGCTGTTTGACACCCAGATGGTGACCTCCGTGACCTCGTCGCTCGGCGCCTTTGACATCCCCCGCGCGGAATACCTTACCCGGTTGGCCAGCGCGGTGTTCCGCACCTGCGAGTTCGTCTGAATCCGGGCTGAGGGTTCGCCGTGGCTACTTTGTGAAAAAAATCACAAATGCGACTTGCCGCTCCCGGACACCAAATCCAAGCTCCGGCCGCCGGTGGCGGTTGCCATCGGTGCCGTTGCTTTTATGGCCACCCCTGTTCCTGCCAGCGCCCCGAACGTGACCGAGTTCGGCTACAACTCGAAGGTTGAAGGCGAGGTCGTTCACACGACCGTGGATGCCGCCATCAACTGGTTCCGGAAGAACTCCCTGTGGCCCATGCCCATGGGCTTGGCGTGCTGTGCGATTGAGTTGATGGCCGCGGGGGCCAGCCGGTTCGATATTTCCCGCTTTGGCTCCGAAGTGATGCGTTTTTCGCCCCGTCAATCCGACGTGATGATCGTGGCCGGCACGGTGACCTACAAGATGGCGCTGGCGGTTCGCCGGATTTACGAGCAAATGGCAGAGCCCAAGTGGGTGATCGCCATGGGTGCGTGCGCCTCGACCGGCGGCATGTATCGCAGCTACGCCGTGCTGCAGGGCGTGGACAACATCATTCCGGTAGACGTTTATGTCGCGGGTTGCCCGCCGCGGCCCGAGGCGTTGCTGGACGCGCTGATGAAACTGCAGGGCAAGGTCGCAAAAGAACCGTTCCTCCGGGATTGGAAACGCGACGCGGCTCCGGCCCAATATGGACGCTTGGGTATCGAGCTAGGGGAAAAGGGCGAAGTGATTCATCGCTAAACCGCAGCTGATTCCGGCCGAATCCGACTTAATCCGACCAAATCCGACTCACCTGTGCCGAAGCCTCTCGAACTAGCCAACCAATTGCGCGACAAGTTCCCGGAACTGCTGTCGGCTCCCGTTGAATTTCGCGGCGAAGTGACGCTGGTTGTGGCGGACGCCAGCCGGATCGCCGAGGTTTGCGGCTGCGCCAAGGCTGAACTGGGTTTTGACCTGTTGCTCGACCTGAGCAGCGTTGACAATTACGGCGATGATCCGCGTTGGACGGTGGTTTACGAGCTTTACGGAGTCGCCCACGGCTGCCACCTCCGCCTCAAGACCAGCGTTTCCGAGGAAAAGTCGGAGTTGCCAACGGTTTCGGCGGTCTGGCGCACCGCCGATTGGCACGAGCGCGAGATTTATGACATGATGGGCATCCGGTTTTCGGGGCACCCGGATCTCCGGCGCATCCTGATGTGGGATGGCTATCCGTATTTCCCGCTGCGGAAGGACTTTCCGCTCGCGGGCAAACCGACCGAACTGCCGGAAACGGCCTTTACCCGTCCGGCTCCCTTGGAAGGGGGGCCGTTTATCACCCCGGCCACGTTGGACGGTGCGGTTCAGCGGGAACCGCGGGCGCGGACTTTCGAGGAATAATTCCATGGCTGTTCAGGAAATCAGCTTCAAGGACACAGCGGCCCGGGCGGCGTCGGTTTCGGCCGACGAGCTCCGCGATCTGGAGGGTGACAAGCTCGTCCTCAACATGGGGCCGTCGCATCCGTCGACCCATGGCGTGTTGCGCATCCTGATCGAGATGGACGGCGAGACGATCACCAAGGCGATGCCCGATGTCGGCTACCTGCATCGTGGGGACGAGAAGATCGCTGAGAACATGACGTGGAACCAGTTCATCCCTTACACGGACCGACTGGACTACCTCGCGACCATTGCCAACAACGTCGCCTATTCGCTGGCGGTGGAGAAGCTGCTGGGGATCCATGGCAAGCTGCCGCCGCGGTGCCAATACATTCGCGTCATCTGCTGCGAATTGGCCCGCATTTCTGCCCATTTGCTGGGATTGGGCGCCTACGCGATGGATGTTGGCGCGCTGACGGTGTTCATGCACACGTTCACGGAGCGTGAGAAGATCTACAATTTCTACGAGGCACTGACCGGCGCCCGTTTCACCACCAGCTATACCCGCATCGGCGGCGTTTCCCGGGACACCCCGGCGGGCTGGTGTGAGACCATTCGTAAGTTTTGCGACGAAGTCGTCATCAACTTTGACGAATCCGAGAAGCTGCTGACCCGGAACCGCATCTTCGTGGATCGAACCCGCGATGTCGGCGTGATCTCGAAGGAACTGGCCATTGATTACGGGCTGACCGGCCCCAATCTGCGCGGCTGCGGGGTGGCTTACGACGTGCGGAAGGCGCATCCGTATCTCTGCTACGCCGACTTGGATTTCGATATTCCGGTCGGTTCGGTGGGCGATTGCTACGATCGCTACCTGGTGCGGATGGAAGAGATGCGCCAAAGCGTCCGCATCATCCGCCAGTGTCTCGACCGGATTCCCGGTGGTTTCGACAACGCCGGCAAGGAACCGGTCAACGTGGCGGACGGCAAGGTGATCCTGCCCAAGAAGGACAAGGTGCTCACGAGCATGGAGGAACTGATCCATCAGTTCATGCTGGTGACCCAAGGCGTCAACTGCCCTCCCGGGGAAGTGTATTTCGGCGCCGAGAACCCCAAGGGTGAACTTGGCTTTTACATCAACAGCCGGGGTGGCGGCGCGCCGTATCGCCTGAAGATCCGCGCCCCGTCGTTCGTGAACCTGAGCATCCTGCCCGCCATCCTCCCGGGGCACCTGATGAGCGACGTGGTGTCGATCCTCGGGTCCTTCGATTTCGTGATGGGGGAGTGCGACCGCTAGCCGCTTTTTGACGATGGCCTTTACCGTTCCAGCGAATTTGGAAGCCCAGCTCGATGAGTTGGTGACGCACTACCCGGTCAAGCGGAGCGCGTCGCTGATGTTCCTGCACGCCTTGCAGGAGCACTTTGGGCACGTGTCCGACGACGCCATCGAATGGACCGCGGCCAAGCTCGGGCTCCAGCCGATCAACGTCTACGAGTTGGTGACGTTCTATCCGATGTTCCGGCAGAAGCCGCTCGGGAAGACGCACATTAAGGTCTGCCGCACGCTGAGCTGCGCGCTGGCCGGCAGCGGGGAATTGCGTGAGCACTTCTGCCAGAAATTGGGCCTGGATTCCCATGCCCACGCGCCGCAGACGACGCCCGACGGCAAGTTCACGGTCGAGTTTGTGGAGTGCCTCGCGGATTGTGGCAACGCCCCGGCGGTGTTGCTGAACGATGACCTGCTTCCCAAGGTCACGCCGGCCAAGGCCGACGAAATCATCGCGAAGGGGAAGGGACTTTGAAGATTGGCTGCCCGACATGGATTTGAACCATGACAAGCAGATTCAGAGACTGCTGTGCTACCGTTACACCATCGGGCAGGCCGGAAGCGGGGCGAAGTTAGTGAGATGAAGGGTTGAGTCAAGCATTGCCATGCCGGAACAGTATAAAATGATTTTGAAGCACGCCGATTCGCCGGGATACACCCCGGACATCGCGTGCTACCTGCGTCACGGCGGCTATGAGGCGCTGAAGAAAGCCCTCGCCACTGCGCCGCGCGACTTGGCCGACGGGAAGAAGTTGTCGGCCCAAGAAGTTGTGCGCGAGGACG
>JBIIUN010000063.1:0-14397 GCA_044339945.1 Kapaibacterium sp. (SeqCode) | reverse complement strand
AGAGCACGATCGCCATCCTGCGCGGCCTCAAGGAACGCTACGAGACGCACCACGGCGTGCGCATCCAGGATGCCGCGCTCGTCGCCGCCGCCACGCTCTCGCACCGCTACATCGCCGACCGCTTCCTGCCCGACAAGGCCGTGGACCTCGTGGATGAGTCCGCCTCGCGCCTGAAGATGGAACTCGATTCCAAGCCGACCGAACTCGACCAGTTCGACCGGCAGATTCTCCAGCTCCAGATCGAGCGCACCTCGCTCGCCAAGGAGAAGGATGACGCCAGCAAGGAACGCCTCCGCAAGCTGGATTCCGAACTGGCGAACCTGAAGGAGAAGTCCGCCGCGCTCACCGCCCAGTGGCAGAACGAGAAGGCCGCCATCAACGCCGTCAGCCTCATCCAGTCGCAACTGGAGCAGGCCCGGACCGAGCTGGAACAGGTCAGCCGCAAGGGCGACCTCCAGAAGGCCGCGGAGATCCAATACGGGAAGATTCCCGAGTTGGAGCGGAAGCTGGCTGCCGTGGAGAAGCAGTCCGGTAGTGGGACAGGCTTCCAGCCTGTCTCCGGGGCTTCCAGCCCCAGCAAAGGCCAGGACGGGCTGGAAGCCCGTCCGTCAGGCAAGATGCCTGCCCCACTGCTCCGCCAGGAAGTCACCGAGGAGGACATCGCCAAAGTCGTCGCCTCGTGGACCGGCATTCCGGTGACCAAGATGCTCGAAGGCGAGCGCGAGAAGCTCGTGAAAATGGAGAACCGCCTCGCCGACCGCGTCATCGGCCAGGCCGAGGCGATCAAGGCCGTTTCCGATTCCGTGCGCCGCGCGCGGTCCGGCCTCGGTGATCCCAACCGCCCCATCGGCTCGTTCATTTTCCTCGGCCCGACCGGCGTCGGCAAAACCGAGCTGGCACGGGCGCTCGCCGAGTTCCTGTTCGACGACGAGCAGGCGATGATCCGCATCGACATGTCGGAATACATGGAGAAGCACACCGTCGCCCGGCTCGTCGGTGCGCCTCCGGGTTACGTCGGCTACGAGGAAGGCGGCCAGCTCAGCGAAGCCGTCCGCCGCCGGCCCTATTCCGTGGTGCTCTTCGACGAGATCGAGAAAGCCCACTCCGACGTCTTCAACGTGCTGCTCCAGGTGCTCGACGACGGCCGCCTGACCGACGGCCAGGGCCGCACCGTGGACTTCAAGAACACCATCGTCATCATGACGTCGAACATCGGTTCGCCGATCATCCAGGAATACTTCCTCGACGGCCGCACCACCGTCGGCGCGCGCTCGGCGATGGAGGACAAGGTCATGGGCGAACTGAAGCGGCACTTCCGGCCCGAGTTCCTCAACCGGGTGGACGACACGATCATCTTCCACAGCCTCGACGAGGCCGAGCTGACCCGGATCGTCGACATCCAGCTCGTCCGCGTGGTGAAACGCCTCGCCGACCAGCACCTCACGCTGGAGGTGGACGCCGCCGCCAAGCAACTGCTCGCCCGCGAAGGCTACGACCCGCAGTTCGGCGCCCGCCCGCTCAAGCGCGCGATCCAGGACAAGCTCCTGAACCCGCTCGCCCAACGCCTGCTCGCCGGCGACTTCAAGCCCGGCGACACCGTGAAGGTCGGTGCGGGCCGGGGGGACGAACTGGAGTTTGGGAACGGGTAAGATCTGACCCGAGGAACGGACCCTTGGCTCAAGCAAACTCGACTTCCCGATACTCTCCCGGCTTCACGGCATTCACGGCTCCGACAACCAGGGCAAGGTTTGCCTGAATCTTCGGCCAGCTCGTCGTGGGCAGCACGAGAATGGCGAGACGCCTCTCTTTGAGGTTCTGCTGATAACGCAGATTTTGGTCGGTCGTGACCAGGAGGTCGAACGCCGCCTCGGCGGCGCGGAGCAAGTCGCCATTCTGGAGATTTGACCAACCCATCTCGTAGGCCGTTGAAACGGCATGGCCCGCCAACGCGCGGCGTAAAGGAGCGGGCGTGCCTTGGTCAAACAGGACGTGCATGACCGTCCGTCAAGCCACGGCCAGGCTGCGGCTTGCATGTTCCAGCACGGCTTCCGCCTGCTCACGGGAAACGCCGGGGAACCACTCCAGAAAATCGTCCAGCCGCGCGCCGGCTTCGAGGTTGTCAAACAGTGCCTGCACCGGCACCCGCGTGCCGGTGAAGACCCACGCACCGCTCACCTTGCCGGGCACCTGCTCAACCCCAGGGCATTCATGCCAGTCCAACATGGACTCACCTTACGGCGGCCCTTTGGTGGAGGCAACGCCTGCCTTGCCCGCCCGCTCAAGCGCGCGATCCAAGATAAGCTCCTGAACCCGCTCGCCCAACGCCTGCTCGCCGGCGACTTCAAGCCCGGCGACACCGTGAAGGTCGGCGCGGGTCGGGAGGACGAACTGGAGTTTGCGAAGGGCTGAGGCTCTTCACAACCGCCCAGCAGCCCGTTCCCGTTCGAGGAATTCGTAGGGCAATAGCACCTGCAACCCATAAAAGGTGCCGCCCAGCACATCGGCAAAATCCGCTTGGTCGAGCGTCAGCAGCACCTCGGTCCAAGCCAGTGCCGAAAACAGGATCGGCCGGTCCTTGCTGGCGGCGAAAATCACCGGCCGGTCCAGCGTCGGACATCATCCACCACGGTCAGCCCGGACCTGAGGCGGAGCCATTCGGAAGTCGCTGAACCGGGCAACTTGGGCAGGTTTCGCAGGACTTCGTTCAACGCGTATGGACTGCTGACCAGCACCCAGCGTTGAGCAGCGGCGTATTCGAACAGCGCGCGGGATGACCCGGATGGCGAGCCGGCCGCAGCCAGCAGCACGCTTGCATCCAGAAACAGCCTCACCGCGCCTCCCGGAAGCGCCTCATCCCCTCCTCGTCATCGGCGATCCACCCCTCGATTTGCTCCCGGCTGAATTCGCGGGGCGCCGGGAGTTGGCCCGTTCCAATCCGCAACCGGGCGGCGAGAAACAGGAACAGTTGCTCCTTCTGCTCTGGCGGGAGCTTGTCCGCAGCGCCCTCGATTTCAGCCAGTGTGCTCATGTGCCGTGAACCTAGCACGACTCAGTCGTCTCCGACAAGGCGACGCTATCGGAGAACAACCTCACGGGAGATCGGCGCCCGCCCGCTCAAGCGTGCGATCCAGGACAAGCTCCTGAACCCGCTCGCCCAACGCCTGCTCGCCGGCGACTTCAAGCCCGGCGACACCGTGAAGGTCACTGCGGGCCGGGAGGACGAACTGAGTTTTGCGAAGGGCTAACGCGCAAGGACATAACAACTCCGAGTCGCAGCGCAGATTGAACGCCTGCCAAGCCCTGGTTCCTGGACGGCCGCCTGCATGCCCGGTTAAGCGGCGGGCCGAACCGCGGGGGGGTAAGGGTTGAGGACTTTGAACCGGCGTCAGGGAGGCTCGCCGCTTGCGACGGCGACTCAGGTGTCGCTACTTTCGCCGGATGATGACTCCACGGTTGCTCTTGACGACGTTGTTGGCGCTGGGACTCGCCGCTAGGCTCGTTGCAGGTGAGAGCGCCGTAGCGCTTGCGACCGTGACGGCAGGCTTTGTGACCGGCATAACCGTGACCTCCGGTGGCTCTGGCTATGTCACGGAACCGGTCGTTGGCATCAATGGCGGTGGCGGCAGTGGGGCGACAGCCAAGGCGGTTCTCGCCGGCGACCGGATTGGCCTAATCGTCGTGCTCACCGCGGGAAGCGGCTATACGTCGGCACCGACTGTAACTATCGAGGCGCCACCGAAGGCAGTGGGTGTCCGGTTGGAGCTAGTGCCGAAGCTCACGGTGGAGGGCCCCGCGGGAAGCCTGGTCCGGATGGAGTCCGGGGAAACTCTGATGGGGCCGTGGACGACGTGGACGAACGTGACCGTCGGGGGCGACGGGACCGTGCTCGTGGACCTGCGGGCCGGCACGAAGACCCGCTTCTATCGGGCGGAGGAAGTGCCGGTCGGCCCACCGGGCTTCGTGTGGATTCCGCCGGGGACTTTCGTCATGGGCAGCCCGCTGACCGGAGAGGCCGATCTTTTCGATGAGTGGCAGCACACCGTGACCCTGACGCGGGGATATTGGATGAGTGACCACGAAACCACCCAGGCGGAATACGAGGAGGTGATTGGTAGCAACCCCGCGGAATTCAAGGGCGCGGACCGGCCGGTGGAGCACGTGAGTTGGAACGACGCGGTGGAGTATTGTCGAAAATTGACGGAGCGGGAACGGGCGGCGGGCCGGATTACCGGGCTGCAGGCATACCGCCTCCCGACCGAGGCGGAGTGGGAGTATGCGGCCCGGGCCGGAACGACGGGGCCGCGGTATGGCGAGTTGGAAGCGATTGCATGGCACTTTGGAAATGCGGGAGGCCAGACACACGTGGTGAAAGGCAAGCAGGCCAATCAGTGGGGCCTGCACGACATGATCGGCAACGTGTTTGAGTGGTGTGCTGACTGGTTCGGAAATTACGCCGCCGACGCCGTTAGCGATCCGGTGGGCCCCAGTTCGGGTTTCGTCCGCGTTTGCCGCGGAGGCAGTTGGACTTCCCACACCGATGCCTGGCGCTCCGCCGACCGGAACGCATTTCACCCAGGCAACAACTTCACCGGCTTCATAGGCTTCCGTCCGGTTCTCGGCCCTGTTCGGTAAGCCCGCGACAAGCCCGTTCCCGCAGCGGGCTCTATCCGTAGCGTCCGGCCCGTGTTCCCACTTGCGTGAGATCGTTGAGTTCCATTGAGGTTGGCCCGCGATGACGCTCCAGCTTTCCGGTATTGCCCGCCTTTGTTTCCTGCCGCTCCTGTTCGCTGCCCTTCAGCGCACTTCCGCCACCGACTGGCCGCAGTGGCTCGGGCCGCAGCGGGACGCCGTGTGGCGCGAGACGGGCATCGTGGAGAAGTTCCCCGAGGGTGGGCCGACGCGGGTTTGGCGCACGGAATTGGGCGCAGGTTATTCGGGTCCGGCCGTCGTGGGCGGCAAGGTCTTCGTCATGGATCGGCTGGTGCCCACCAATGCGCCGAAACCGAAGAGCGTGTTCGAGGCGTCGCAGATTCCCGGCAACGAGCGGGTGCTGTGCTTCAACGCGGCGGACGGGAAGCTGCTCTGGGAGCACGCCTACGACTGTCCCTACAACGTGAGCTATGCCGCCGGGCCGCGCACCACGCCGTTGGTCGCCGGCGGGCGCGTGTTCGCGCTCGGCACCATGGGCAATCTCAAGTGCCTCGACGCCGCCACCGGACGCGTGGTGTGGGAACGGGATTTCCAGAAGGACTTCGGGCTGAAGATTCCGCACTGGGGAGTCTCGGCGCATCCGCTGCTCGACGGGCAGAAGCTCATCTGCGTGGTCGGCGGCGAGGGCAGCGTGGCGGTGGCGTTCGACAAGGACACGGGCAAGGAACTCTGGCGCGCGCTGTCGGCGAAGGAGCCGGGGTATTGTCCGCCGATGATCTACGAGTTCGGCGGCAAGCGGCAGGTCATCCTCTGGCACGCGGAGGCGGTGAACGGCCTCGATCCCGAGACGGGGCGCGTGCTGTGGACGGAGCCGTGGAAGCTCAACTACGGCATGGCCATCGCCACGCCGCGGAAGCTCGGCGAGCAGCTTTACCTGAGCTGCTTCTACAACGGCTCGCTGATGCTGCGCTTCGAGTCCGGCAAGGACGCGCCGGTGGTCGCGTGGCGCACGGCGAAGATGAGCGAGCGCGACACGGCGCACCTGAACTGCACGATGAACACACCCTTCATCGAGGACGGTCACATCTACGGCGCGTGCAGCTACGGGCAGTATCGCTGCCTGCGCGCGGACACCGGCGAGCGGCTGTGGGAGACCTTCGCACCGTCGAGCGGCAAGTCGGAGCGCTGGGGCAACTGCTTCACGGTGAAGCAGGGCAACCGCTTCTTCCTCTTCAGCGAAAAGGGCGACCTGATCATCGCCAAGCTGTCGCCGCAGGGTTACGAGGAGATCAGCCGGGCGAACCTGCTCGAACCGGCGAACCCCGATCCCGGCCGGCCGGTGGTGTGGGTGCATCCGGCCTTCGCCAACCGCCGGGTGTATGTCCGCAACGACCGAGAGATGGTGTGCGTGGACCTGGCGGCGAGGTAAGGGCGCATCTTGGCACTGCCATCGAAATCCGCCCGGTGGACTCCCTTTCCGCCACTTGGAGCGGAGGACAGGGCCGGGGAGAGGCGGCGTTGTGCCCGGTCGGTGGCCCCTCTCCCCCACCCTCGCCCCGCTCGTGCCTCGCCCCGCTCGTGCCTCGCCCCGCTCGTGCCTCGCAGGGCGAGGAGGAAAAACAAGGGGCAATGCCGAGATGAGGCCCCAAGGTTAAGGGGGCCGGAATTCGGATTGGCGGCCGAGAACCCTTCCGCCACGGTCGAGGCATGAAAGTGTTTCCCCGCTCGGTCTGGCTCGCGCTGGCGTTGGGCAGTGTCGTTTCTTTGGCGGCCAGTTCGTTTGGCGTGCTCAACGGGTTGGGCCAGATCGAGCTGGTTGACCCGCTGACTAATGCCGATTCCTCGTTCGGCAATCCGCTGTTTCCTTCGGACAGCCTCGCGATCACGCCGGCTGGCCAATACTACAGCGCCGACGCGGCCGGGATGATTTTCAACCTAACCGCGACCGGGCCGATTCCCGCCGGTCCGTCGGGTTATGCGCAGATTGGCGACCTGGACTTCGCCCCGGGCGGGCTCTGGGGTTTCAGCAACGCAGTGCAGGACCTGTTCTTCTTCAACCTCGGGAGCGCCTCGGTCACCTATTCGGTCACACTCAACACGTTGGTCGGCTACAAGGTCACGGGCGTGGCGTATCAGCCGGGCTCCGGTGACATCTTTCTGAGCGCCAATCTGGGGCTCAACACGGACCAACTTTACCGCGTGGACCTACTGCCGACACCTAGCGTGTCGCTCGTGGGCGCCCTGCTACACAGTGACGGGGCCAGCTACGTTAGCGACATCGACTTCGGTGCCGGCGGCACGCTCTACGCAATGACTTGGTTTCACCGCCATTTCTATTCCGTTAACCCGGCCACCGCCGCCACGGCCCAGCTCAGTGTCGGGCCGCACCGCGACGCCACCGCCATGGCCTTTGCCGAAGTCCCCGAGGCGACCGTCTCGGTGCCGGTGCTGGCGGCCCTGTTCGCTTGGCTCGGCTGGCGGCGAGTCCAAGCGGGCCGCCGCTGAACATAGCCGCGTGAACGGCGCGCCGCCCCTGCCCCGGCAATTCCGGGCTGGCCAAATCCGTCCGGATTCGCAATTCACGGGCATGCACTCCCCGGTTTCTTCGGCCCGCGCCTTCGCGTGCCCACGTCGCGCCGCCGCGTTCACCCTGATTGAGCTCCTGGTGGTGATCGCGATCATCGCCATCCTGGCCGGGATGCTTTTGCCGGCGCTCGGCAAGGCGAAGGACAAGGGCATGTCCGCCGCCTGCCTCAGCAACACCAAGCAGATCGGCCTCGCGATCCAGATGTATGCGGACGACAACCGGGAGTCGTTCCCGAACCAGTGGTGGGCCATGGGCCCTTACCGGAATGCCCGCGGCCTGAACTGCGGCGGCGAATGGCTGCGCACCCCGGCGAGCTCGCTCTCCAACTACACGGGCGCACCCAAGGTGTGGGTGTGCCCGAAGAAACGCCGGGGCATCACCTACAAGACGGAGCGCGGCGACTTCGATCCGTCCATCACCGGCTTCCTGTCCTACGGCTTCAATTACCTCGGCGTGTTCGGCGGCGACAGCGGCCGGTCGTTCAAACAGTCCAGTGTCGCCCGCCCCACCGACGTCGTCGCCGTCACCGAGGTCAACGGCACCGACGACCCAAAGCAGATCGGCGGCGGCATCGGCAACGAGAAGGCCGACGCGGCCTGGCTCGACGGCTATTGGGCCGGCGGCTCCTTCCCGCAGCAGACGGCGCCGAAGGGCAACCAGAACTTCCGCTTCCAGTCGCAGATGCGGAAACACAACACCCGCGTGAACATCGTCTACGTCGACGGCCATTCCGCAGGCTCCAAGCCCAGCCAGCTCATCTGGGGCCAGTTCTACGGCGTCTTCAGCGGCACGGTCATTCCCAACACCAGCAAACGCTGGGATGCTCCGGTCGGGAACGCGGCCCTCGACAATTCCGAGGTCTCGCCCAACTGAAGGGACTTCCGGGCGTCGCGGATTGCGGGCGGATTCGGGCATTGCGCCCGGGTGGCTCCCTCGCCCCTCTCCTCCACTCCAAGTGTGAATGGACTTGGGACAAGGTGGACGAGTGCCGCCCGTCGTCAGGCCTTCCCAAGTCCGGCCCGGCCCGCCACCGTCGGGCATGCGCTTACCCCGGTTGGCTCTCGTGCTGGTCGCCTGCGTTCCCTGGCTGGTTCCCGCCCAAGTTTCATTGCCCGCCACCCAGCCGCTGACCGGCACCAACGATCTCGCGGCGGACATGGTGCGCGGCCTCGACCGTTACCTCGACCGTTACGCCGGCGAACTTCGCGGCCAGCGGGATCGCCATTGGTATCGCAATGAGGCGAATCCCCTCGACGCCCTGGAACGCGCCCAAGCCAGCAATCGCCCCCGGCTCGCCCGCCTGCTCGGCGTTGTCGACGCGCGGGAACAGCCCGCAATGCGCTTCGTCACCCCGGCCGGGACCAACGGAACCGCGCTCCCTGGCCCCATCGCCACCGGGCCCGGCTACCGCGTCTTCGCCGTCGAGTGGGACGTTTTCCGCGGCGTGCAGGGCGAGGGACTGCTGCTGGTGCCCGATGCGCCCGCCACCGCTGACGTCATTGCCGTGCCCGACTGCGATTGGACGCCGGAGCAGGCCATCGGCCTCGTGCCCGGCGTGCCGGGCGAACAGCAGTTTCCGCGGCGTTTCGCCGAAGCCGGCTGCCGCGTCCTGGTGCCCGCGCTGGTGGACCGCGGCTCCGAGTTCGCCGGGAATCCCGGCGTGCGTTCCGTGAAGCACAGCCAACGCGAAACGCTCTGGCGCGCCGCCTACGAGATCGGTCGCCACCCGCTGGGTTACGAAATCCAGAAACTGCTCGCCGCGGCGGACTGGATGGCGCCCCAGAAAACGGTTAAGAACGGTCCCGACCTCGCCCGGTTGCGGCACAAGCTGGCCGTGGTCGGTTACGGCGAAGGCGGCTTGCTGGCGCTCTATGCCTCGGCGCTGGATCCGCGGTTCGATCTAACGGTGGTCAGCGGGGTCTTCGGGCTCGGCGAGCGAAACTCACAACTGCCAATCTACCGCAACGTCTGGTCGTTGTTGGAGCACTTTGGCGACGCCGAAATCGTCAAACTCATCGCGCCCCGCCGGCTGTTGGTCGAAGCCGGCGCGTATCCGGTAGTCAACCACACCGACCAGCACGGGGGCGCTCCGGGCACGTTGTGGCGTCCCACCGAAAACGAGGTCCTGGCCGAGCTGGAACGCGCCCGCAGCGCCTTGCCGGACGAGGCGAAGCCGAACCTCGATTTCTTCCAGCCAGGCCCGGAAGTCGTGGTCGGCCCAGCCACCGCGGCGGTTGCCCTCAAATCTTTGGGCGGTGGCGGCGGTTCGCTCCGGCCGGAACCGCCGGCCACGGGCTCGGTTTCACTGCCCGACACCTACGCCCGCGCCAAACGGCAATACCTCCAGCTCCTCGAAGACACGCAGCACCTGATGCGGGAGAGCGAATACGTGCGGCGCGACCTGTGGAAGCAGCGGGCCGACTTCTCCGGCGCCGCCCAGTTCACCAACTCCACCCAACTCCTCCGGCAACAGTTCCGCGACGACGTCGTGGGCCTGATTCCCGCCGCGTCGCTGCCGCCCAACGTTCGCACGCGCCTGCGCTTCGAGACCAACGGCGTGCGCGGTTACGACGTCGTGCTCGACGTGCATCCCGACGTCTTCGCCTACGGCATCCTGTGCGTGCCCGGCGGACTGGAAAGTCCCCCCTCCCGGGAGCGCGGGTTTTCCAACCCGCAGCGGCGTCCCGTCGTCGTCTGCCAGCACGGACTCGAAGGCCGCCCCAGCGACGTTTCCGATCCGGCGGTGAACAGCCACTTCTACCACCAATACGGACTCAAGCTCGCCGAACAGGGTTACGTCACCTTCGCCCCGCAGAATCCCTACATCGGCCAGACCACCTTCCGGCAGGTCCTCCGCAAAGCGCAGCCGCTCGGGCTCACCCTCTGGTCCTTCATCCACCGCCAGCATGAGGTCATCACCGACTGGCTCGCCGCGCAGGACTTCGTGGACCCGGCCCGCATCGCCTTCTACGGCCTGAGCTACGGCGGCAAGTCGGCCATGCGCGTGCCGATCCTGGTGCCGCGCTATTGCCTGAGCATCTGTTCCGCCGACTACAACGAGTGGATCTGGAAGAACGTGTCCGCCCGCTCTCCCTACGGCTACCTCTGGACCAGCGAATACGACATGCCGGAATGGAACCTCGCGAACCAGTTCAACTACGCCGAACTCTCGTGGCTCATCTTCCCGCGTCCCTTCATGGTCGAGCGCGGCCACGACGATGGCGTGGCGCCCGACGAATGGGTCGCCTACGAATACGCCAAGACCCGCCGTCACTACGTGAAAATGGGCCTCGCCGACCGCACCGAAATCGAGTTCTTCGACGGCCCGCACTCGATCAACGGCAAGGGGACGTTCGAGTTCCTGCGGAAGCATCTCAAAGGTCCGTGAACGGGTTTGGCGTCGAAACTAGGGAAAATTCGTCAGGTTTTGTGTTGGCTCTTCCCTTTTGCTTCCCGCCTAACCGGACGCCGTCTTACCGTCGCGCCGAACTCAGCCCGCCATGAACACCGAGGAAAAGTCGCAGGCCAATGCAGCCGTCGTCTTGGGCGGCATTACCATCGCGGCAATTGCGGCCTTCTGCGGCGGCGAAACGGCTCCCGCGTATGTCACCGCGCTGGGTGGCTGTCTTGGATTCCTGAGCGGTGTCGCCGGCAATCAGGCCCATTCCTGGCTCAGCGCCAAGGCTGATGATCAGCCGCCTGATCCCGAAGACCTTTTCCGCAACCACCATGTTCGGGACCTGATTTCCGCTGCTGCGAAAACTGTCCTCACCGAAGT
Organism: Kapaibacterium sp. (SeqCode); assembly: GCA_044339945.1. Classification (GTDB taxonomy): domain Bacteria; phylum Verrucomicrobiota; class Verrucomicrobiia; order Limisphaerales; family UBA9464; genus CAIWAH01. Next base: position 3,382 of record JBIIUN010000063.1, on the reverse strand, counting down.
CGCCCGCCGGGAGGGCCCCGAGATATCGGGCACAATGCAGGCGCTCATCGACGGGTTTCCGGCAGCCCTCAACCGCGAACTGGACCAGCCGGACGGCCCCTTTTCCCAGCTCCACGAGTTCCGGCTCCCTGACTTGCTCAGCGGATTCGCCACCCAACAGGGAAAAATCTCCCTCCTCACGCCGGAGATCTGGGAGACGTTTCTCGGCACCGTTTCCACCAACCTCTGGCCGGCAGAGCAGAAGAGCGCGGCGGAAGCCCTGCACAGGCGGCTGGGTGAGGCGCTCTGGAACCACGTCAAGCTGGACGCCAGTCGCGATGGGCAAGCCTTTGCCGCCACCGAACTGCTTTACCTCTCGCGAATCCTGCGGGCGGTCGAGCAGCGGCCGGAACCACCCAACTCGACGGCCCCCAGGTTCGTCGAAGCCCGGATCGCCGAACTCATCGGCAAACTGGACCAACGGCAGACCCGCTACTTTGAACGGCTTTTCGCCCAAAACGGGGCGCTGCTCGATCTCGTCAAGAAACAGCAGAAGACACTGGAGCGCTTGCCCGCGGAGGTGGCCGATGAACTGGAGCGCCGCCGGCTCATCCGCCCTCTCAATGAGTTCCGCGCCGACCTCTCCCGCATCGTCAAATACGCCCCCGCCGAACTCATCGGCCGCGAAGCCGAACTCAAGCTCCTCCACGACTCCTGGACCACCTGTCTCCAAGTCCCCGCGTCTCCCCATCCCCGCGTCTTGCTTTTCGTCGCCCTCGGCGGCGAGGGGAAGACCTCGCTCGTCGCCAAGTGGGCCGCCGACCTCGCGGCGCAGGACTGGCCCGGATGCGACGCCGTCTTCGCGTGGTCCTTCTACAGCCAGGGCACGCGCGAGCAGATGGCCGTTTCGTCCGACTTGTTTCTCGCCGAGGCCCTCACCTTCTTTGGCGACGCGGCCATGGCGGGCAGCGCGCAGGGCGCATTTGAAAAGGGCAAGCGGCTGGCCCAGCTCGTCGGCGAACGGCGCGCGCTGCTTTTACTCGATGGCCTTGAGCCGCTGCAATACGCGCCCACCTCGCCCACGCCCGGCGAACTCAAGGACCAGGGGCTGAGCGCCCTGCTCAAAGGGCTGGCCGCCGCCAGCCACGGCCTGTGCGTCGTCACCACCCGCTATGCGCTGCCGGACCTGCGCGCCTTCCACGGCCGCACGGTGCGGGAGGAACGGCTCGCTCGCCTGGCACGGGCCGCGGGCGTGCAGTTGCTGAAAGCCCACGGCGTCACCGGCAGCGACCGCCGGAACCTCCCGCTCCACGACGGCGACGCGAAAAGCGAGCTGGTCAGCGAGTTTGAAAAGCTCGTCGAGGACGTGGACGGCCACGCGCTCACGCTCCACATCATGGGCTCGTTTTTGAAAAAGGCGTTCGGTGGCGACATCCGCAAGCGCGACCGCGTGACCTTCGCCAAGGCCAGCCAGAAGACCGACAACGACCACGCCTTTCGCGCGATGGCCGCCTACGCCCGGTGGATGGAGGACGGCAGCGACGAGGCGCGACGCGAACTCGCCATCCTCCGCCTCATGGGCCTTTTTGACCGGCCCGCCACCGCCGATTGCCTCGCGGCGTTGCTCGCCGCCCCCGCCATCCCCGGCCTCACCGAACCGCTCACCGGCCTGGCCGAGGAAGACTGGAATTGCAGTCTCGAATCGCTGCGGGAGGCGAAACTGCTCTCCGTCAGCCCGGAGACCGTTTCCGTTCCGGCTGCCGCCTTCCCACTTCCGGCGTCCCTCGACGCGCATCCGCTCATCCGCGAATACTTCGCGGAAAGGCTGAAGGAGGAAGGAAGAAGTATGAAAGCGGAAGGCACTCCCCCTTCATCCTTCATCCCTCATCCTTCATCCTTTCAGCTCGCGCACCGGCGGCTCTACGAACACCTCTGCGCGAGCACGCTGGAAGGCGAGCAGCCCACGCTCGAAGCCCTCCAACCGCTCTACCAAGCCGTGGCCCACGGCTGCCAGGCGGGGTTGCAGCAGGAGGCGTGTGACAAGGTGTTCTTCGCTCGAATCCGCCGAAACAACGATGACTACACCGTGAGGAAACTCGGCGCGTTTGGTTCCGACTTGGGAGCCATCGCCTGCTTTTTCGAGACTGCGTGGAGTCGCGCCTCACCCGCGCTCACGGAACCTGACCAAGCGTGGGCTCTGAGCCAAGCCGCTTTCTATCTGCGCGCCTTGGGCCGGGCGACTGAGGCCCTCGAACCGATGCGGGCTGGACTGGGAAATTACGTCCGGCAGGCGCACTGGAAACCGGCCGCGATTCTCGCCAGCAACCTGAGCGAGCTGGAGCTGACGCTGGGCGAGGTGGCCGGGGCGGTGGGGGACGCCGAGCAGTCCGTGACCTACGCCGACCGCAGCGGCGATGCGTTTTGGAGGATGGGCACGCGCACGACCCATGCCGACGCCCTGCACCAGGCGGGCCGCCGGGCCGAGGCGGAGGCGCGCTTCCGCGAGGCCGAGCAGATGCAGGCCGACGACGACTCCGACTACCCGCTGCTGTATTCGCTTCGGGGCTTCAATTATTGCGACCTGCTCCTGGCGGAGGCGGAGCGTGCCGCGTGGCAGCGGGTGTTGGAACTGCGCGCCAGCGTCTTGGACTGCGGCAGTCCTCTGGCGCTTTCTGGTGTGGCCTCAACCCCCAACGCCACCTCGACCTCCGCAGCGCAAAGCGGCAGAGGGCTGCCGCACTCCAAGACGCTCCGCGCCGTCTCCGAGCGCGCGGCGCAGACGCTCAAGTGGGTGACGACGCAAGACTGGCTCCTCGACATCGCCCTCGACCACCTCACCCTGGGCCGCGCCGCGCTCTACGCGGCGATTCTGGAAGGTAGCCGACGACGTGAGGAGGCGGATGGCCCACTGATCGCGCCGGATGTCCGCCTCGTCACCTCGGCGGCTACGGAACTGGCCTCCGCCGTCTCCGGCCTCCGCCGCGCCGGCACGCAGCACCGTTTTCCTCCCGCCCTCCTCACCCGCGCCTGGCAGCGGAGCCTCACCGGCGCGCTGACTTCCGCGCAAGCCGGCCCCGACAGCGCGCAGGCCGACCTCGACGAAGCCTGGGAAATCGCCGAGCGCGGCCCCATGCCGCTCTTCCTGGCGGACATTCACCTGAGCCGTGCCCGGCTCTTTGGAATGAAGAAGGAAGAATGCAGAATGAAGAATCCGGAAACGGCGTATCCGTGGGTTTCGCCGCAGCATGATCTGGCCGAGGCCGGACGGCTCATCCAGAAACACGGTTACCACCGCCGCGACGGGGAACTCGCCGACGCCAAACACGCCCTCGGGCTCTGAACCCCGCGCCCGCGTCTTGGAGTGCGGTGGCGGAGCGCAGCGTCGCTACCGCTTTCCCGGACG